>DASUVB010000071.1:0-3022 GCA_036373835.1 Flavisolibacter sp.
GCATACAGGTCGGACGTATCTGCGTCTTCTTCACGTTTTGCCCGGAGTCCGAAATCCAGCCGGGCCAGTTGTGCCACGGCACTCTCGATAGCAATTACCTGCCCACCGCCATTGATCCAGCTCCTGAACTGCTCCAGTGAAGCCTTGTCATTTAAAAACCTGTAATTGCCGCTGGGCAATATCACCACATCGAAATCTCCCCAACGCACGCCTGCCAGGTTGTCGCTGTTGAGCAACGTGACCGGGTAATTGATCTCCTTATCAAAAAAGTGCCACACTTCGCCGGCGCCGGTGGATGAAACCCCGGGGCCTGTGATTACCGCCACCTTTTTATTTTTCAACGGACGTATGCGGTTACTGCCGAAGTCATATCCCCTGTCGACAAACCCGGAGGACACCGGGTACAGCTGCACCTGGTCCTGGTTGGCGAGATTCCGCACGGTTGACCACAGTTCGGGAACATACTGGTTTCCTGTTTTGAGGATGATCATCGATCCCCGGCCAAACACCTGTCCACCCGACTCAAACGGCTCCTGGCTGAAGCGAAGGCGAATGCCTTTTTGCATGAGCCGGCCGGCCAGCCGCACACTTTTCACGTCGTCCCAGCGGACCACGTAAGCGTAAGGTTCTGTCGCAGGATTGCTGACCGTCACCAGGCTTACTTCATTGCCCGCCGGAAGTCGCTGCGTCGTGGCAAAAGCACGGAGCCCGTAGGCATAAGGCAGCGACCATGCAGTGATATCGTAGGTGAGCGAGTCTGCCAATGTTACTTTGGGCTCGAACAACACCTTCACCATGGCGCTTTTCGGTTGTACTGCTGGTACGATGATATCCCGGTCTGTAATCGTGAAGTTTTCTTCGCGGCCTGTATGATAATCATAGCCCTTCGCGCTCCCGCTTCGCGCCATAGCATAATTTATCTTATTGCGTTGCAGCAGGGAAAGCAGTTTACGGATCCGTGGAGCATCGGCCTCCTGGTAGCGTATAACATAGCTTTTATAGATGCCGGCACCCTCGGTAACAGCATCGGTAAAATATTTCTTGAATTCGGACACCAGCTGGGTCGCATTAGACGACGCCACTTCAACTGTGCTGAGAGATGTGGTAAAGTGGTGCTGTACACGATCGGTAAGTGTGAGCGTATCGCCGGCTTCTGTTACGACGCCGAGGCCTGCAAGGCCGTGCCCTGCCTGTTCGTAGGTCATCCCGATAGAGCCATTAAATATCGGGTAGGTATCACCGTAAGACGGGTACAGCAGGTCGAAATATTGCTTGGTGAAATACAACCACCCCTGCGCATCAAAGTACCGGGCATGATTGCGCCCGATAGTGGTCTGGAAATTCCGCTGCCAGGGTGTGATCACCTCGTGATAAGGTTCGGCAGCCGGTGCGAAATAATAGGGATCGTTGATGTATTGTTCATGAAAATCCACGTGAACCTGTGGCAGCCATTCGTGGTACAGCCTTACGCGCTGCTGCGATTCCACCTGCGTCTGCCAGGCCCAGTCGCGGTTCAGGTCATGGTAATAGTGGTTGGACCGCCCACCCGGCCATGGCTCCTGGTGTTCCCGTGCTGCGAGCAACGGGTTGTAGGTGGCGCCTGCCACGGAATTATACCAGTTCACATAACGGTCGCGACCGTCCGGATTGAGGCAGGGATCAATGATCACCACGGTATTCTGCAGCCATCCCCGCGCTTTGGCATTGGATGGATCCGCCAGCGCATGAAGCGTGAGCATGGACACTTCTGATGAAGACGCCTCGTTACCATGGACATTATAGCTAAGCCACACAATGGCGGGCGCCTGCGCGTTGCCGCGGTCATTACCTGCCGCTGCGGCAAGCCGCAAATTATTCAATCTTACATTTTCGAGATTGCCGATATGCCCGGCCGCAGAAACAATGGCCACCAGAAGTGGACGTCCCTCATTGGTTTCACCGTATGGCTGAAGTTTCACGGTGGTGGGTGAAACGGAAGCCACGTGGCGGAAATATTCCGTGATCTTCCAGTGTGGCGTGAACCGGGTGCCGATCCTGTACCCCAGGAACTGCTCGGGCGACTGGAGCTGCGCGTTGCCTGCCAGGCAGGTGAAAAGCCAAACGACTAAAAAAAATCCCCGCATCATTTGAAGTTTGCAGCAATTTAGGGAATACAACGCATCTTCAATGTCGTTGTATGATGTCTTCGGCTGCGCGTCGGGGATCACCCCCTCTACTGTAGCAGCTATTATCCTCTAACCGACGGGTCTCCCGAAACGGGACCCGTAGGTATAGTACCCGTATTACTCATAATATTTCCACGAAAGCTATTGTCAAGCCGCCGCTTTCGCTCTGTTTCTGTTATGGCCATCACCCGCCTTCCCGGCGTCTCGCCGGGACAGCGGTTGCAGGGTGGTCCAATAGCAAGAAGCAGCGACTTGAGCCTACAGCCCGTCGAATTTCAGAGTGCTACAAATGCGCATCTGCCAGAAACGACCGCCGCATAAACAAATATCGCAGTTCAGATGCGCTTGATCTTTTGGCTCCACCTTTTCCATCAAGGGAAAAGGTGGATATTAGTCCTGCCATGCAGCGGGCGCAGGGCGCGCTGGATTACTCCGCTATTCGAGGGCACAAGTGGCGTGAATGCCGTTACAAATGACAGACTTTGCAGATGCCGGTCTCTCCTTTTGTATTTGAGCGACTGCACAAGCTCAATAACGCGCTCCCGACAGGTATTCTGCAAGGGGACCCGTCGGAATGCAACCCAGTTTCACCGACAACAATTAATTTCATCGTACCATGAAAAAAGCCATTGTCGTTGTTTCCATCCTGGTGCTGGCATCCTGCACATCGCGGAAAAACCTGCTGAACAAATATTCCATTGATCCGTTCAGCTACACGGTCACCAAAAAGCTGAATGTGCGACAGGCCGCTGTCGTATCGGCCCATCCCCTGGCCAGCAGCATCGGGGCGGCCGTGATGAGAGACGGTGGAAACGCCTTTGACGCAGCGATCGCCACACAACTGGCCCTTGCGGTGG
>DASUVB010000072.1:0-5882 GCA_036373835.1 Flavisolibacter sp.
GGAAGGAAAATTGTTCTTACCACCGAGAAGGATGCGATGCGCCTGATGAAGTTCAGCCAGCGGATCGATGGCATGCCTTTTTATGTATTGCCGGTAGAACACAAATTCCTGTTTGGAGAAGAGTCTGATTTTACTTCCGGCGTTATTTCGTTCATAGAAAATTTTAAACAACCAGTTTAGCAAATGGGAAGAAGAAATTCCGCGAAAAGAGAAAAGAAAAAGCATCATGAATCCGATGAATACAGGGGCGTACTGGAAATCACGCGCTCGGGTATGGGTTTCGTGGTGGTGGATGGGCTTGAGACTGACATTTTGGTCAGGCCATCCGATTTTAATACTGCCATGCATGGCGACCAGGTACGTGTTTCCGTGGATCCCATGAAATCCGGCAAGCGCATGCAGGGAATCGTAACGGATGTTGTCGAGCGCAAGCAGCTCGAATTTGTTGGCCGCCTGCAAATGAACAAAGGCTTTGCGTTTTTTGTTGCAGATACTGACAGGAAAGTCCCTGACATTTTTATTCCACAGGAACATTTCAGGGATGCGAAAGACCAGGACCGGGTCGTGGTGCGTATCACGGAGTGGGAAAAGGACAGCCGGAAGCGGCCCGTTGGCGAAGTGATCTCTGTCCTTGACGCTGAGGACCAGAATGACGTTGCGATGAAGGAGATCCTGCTGGAAAACGGATTCCCGATCGAGCTTCCGGAAGAAGTAGCGGAGGAAGCTGCGCGGATCCCCGACGTGATCAGTGAGGATGAGATACGGCGCCGGCGCGATTTCCGGGATGTGCTCACCTTTACGATCGATCCCGTGGACGCAAAGGATTTTGACGATGCATTATCGATCCGCGTGCTGAAAAACGGCAATTACGAGATCGGCGTTCATATTGCAGACGTAACTCATTACGTGCAGGCCGGTACCGCCCTGGATGAAGACGCATATAAAAAGGCTACTTCGGTGTACCTGCCCGACCGCGTGAACCCGATGCTGCCCGAACATATTTCCAACTTCCTCTGTTCACTGCGCCCACACGAGGATAAGCTTACCTTCTCCGCCGTTTTTGAAATGACCCCCAAGGCGCAGGTGAAAAAATACTGGATCGGCCGGACGGCGATCCATTCCAACCACCGTTTCACGTATGAAGAAGTCCAGGAGATCATTGAACAGGAAGAGGGATTGTACCTGGACGAGATCCTTTTACTGAACAATATTGCGCAACGGCTTCGGAAGAAACGCTTCGATAACGGGGCGATCAATTTTTCCAGCAGCGAAGTGCGTTTCAAGCTGGATGAAAAAGCAAAACCGATCGGCATCATCGTGAAGCAAAGCCTCGAATCGCACCAGCTGATCGAGGAATTCATGCTCCTGGCCAACAAGTACGTGGCCGAGCATGTTTCGAAAATTGAGGTGAACAAGAAGCCGATACCGTTTGCGTACCGCGTGCACGACCTGCCGTCGGAAGAGAAACTGTTGCCGTTCATGGCGTTCGCCAGGAAATTCGGCCACCGTTTCGATACGTCCACTCCCGAAAAGATCGCGGAGTCCTTCAACCAGATGCTGCTGGACGTCAATGGCAGGCCGGAACAGCATGTGCTGGAGCAACTGGGCATCCGGACGATGGCAAAAGCGATCTATACCACCGATAATATTGGCCACTACGGCCTGGGGTTCGAGCACTACTGTCATTTTACTTCTCCCATCCGGAGGTATCCCGACATGCTGGTACACCGCGTGCTGGAGCAGGTGCTGAACAACAAGGTGAAGCCTGATAAAAAAATGGACCAGAAGTGCAAGCATTGCAGTGAGCGCGAGCGTGCTGCCATGGATGCCGAGCGTGCTGCAAACAAGTACAAGCAGGTGGAATACATGCAATCGTTCCTGGGCGAAGAATTCGATGGTGTGATCAGCGGTGTCGCTGCGTTTGGCTTCTGGGTGGAAACCGTGGAGCACAAGTGCGAGGGACTTGTCAGCGTCAACAGCCTGCTCGATTACGATGAATTCCGGCTGGTGGACACTGACTACAGCCTGGTGGGCATGCGCAGCGGCAGGAAATTCCGCATGGGCGACAAGGTGCGGATCAAGGTGGTGGCCGCCAATCTTGACAAGCGGCAGCTGGATTACGAATGGGTGCTGACAACTACGCTGGATGAAACAGAGGTTGATGCAGGGCCGTTAAAGCTCCAGGTCAGGGAAAAGCCGAAGCCCAAGGGACGCCAGAAAAAGAAAAAGCACACCGGATAGTTTACGACATTGGCGCCGGCCGGTATCTTCGCACAAATCACCGGCGTCCATGCACTCATTTGAAGACCTGTCTGCAACTTTTTCCGAAAAATTTTCAATGGATCATTTTCCGGGCGAGCCGCGGACGCTGTACGATCCGAACAGGTATTTCCTCGGGCTGGGTGGAAAAAGGATCCGCCCCGTGCTATGCCTGATGGCCAACGAGATGTTCGACGACATCAATGCCGATGCCTGGCATGTTGCTTCTGCCATAGAATTGTTTCACAATTTCACGCTGATCCACGACGATATTATGGACCATGCGCCCCTGCGCAGGGGCATGCCCACCGTTCACGAAAAATTCGGGGAAAGCACGGCGCTTTTGGCCGGCGATGTGATGCTGGTAACGGCGTACGAATACCTGAACCGGATATCGGCGATTTACCGTGTTCCTATCATGACGCTTTTCAACAAAACAGCCCGTGAAGTGTGCGAAGGACAGCAGCTCGATATGGATTTTGAAAGGGAAGGGGATATCGGGATCGACGCGTACCTCAATATGATCATGCTGAAAACATCCGTGCTGCTGGCAGCCAGCCTGAAAATGGGTGCGATCATCGGCGGCGCGTTGGAACGCAACCAGAAGCTGATGTATGAATTTGGGCGGAAGCTGGGGCTGGCATTCCAGGTGCAGGATGATTACCTGGACGCTTTTGGTGATCCTGAAGTATTCGGCAAGCAGCCCGGCGGCGATATCCGCGCGAACAAAAAGACGTTCCTTATGATCCGCGCGATGGAGACCTGCAGCCCGGAACAAAAGAAGGACCTGCTGCAATTGGCTTCCGGCAACAGCGAGGACAAGGTGGACAGGATCCTTTCCATCATGCACGCCTGCGGGGTGGATGAATGGGCGGACCAGCTCAAGGACCGGTTCATCAATGAAGCATTTGAACACCTCGAAGACGTGGCGGTGCTGTCAAAAAGAAAAGAGCCGCTTCGCAAGCTGGCTCTCTTCCTTACACAACGTAAACACTAGTGGGTCAGATATAAGTTTTGGTGATATCGAACCCTATAAACACACATGAAATAACAATGGCGAGGTCTATCAGGATACTGAGAACAAATACCGGTATCGTGACCCTCGTAGGCATGGCGGCGAGGTTGGTCACGAGGCTCATCATCATGGCTACAAGGGCAAGAATGAACAGGAACAGGTTGGTGCCGGCCAGCAAAACGGCCATAATGGTCAACGGAGTTATGATGCAGCCATGACCTGTCAGGGCAATGCCCAGCCACAGCAGGCGGTTGTGCTGCTGGTCTGCAGACCATTTGAAAAACCGTGAGAATACGGATGCGGATGTTTTCGTGTCAGTATACGGTGTACTGATGGTTTGGTTGATCAATGTTTCCATTTCATTTTCAATTTTTGCAAAATTCTTTTCGACCGTCCGTCCCGGAAATGATCCACGTAAACCGCGAGGCTGATTTTTGTCAGTTTTGGGACGGATGTTCCGGCATCATATTTCTCCGGGTTGACCAAAGCGATTAATTTAGGCCCCATTATGCAGCAAAACAGCAAGGGTATTAAGCAGGCGACGCTCTTCCAGGCACTACTTCCCATTCTGATCCTCATTTTCCTGCTGGCCCTTAATGTGATCTATTTTGGAGATATGGCTACAGCGGGTTCCAACCAGGTAGCGCTGATCATTGCCGCGGCAGTTGCAGCGCTTGTAGGACTGAACATCGGCATGCCATTTTCACGATTATTGAAAGGCGCCGTCAACAGCATTATGGCATCCATGTCCGCCATCCTGATCCTGATGCTGATCGGTGCCCTGGCGGGCACGTGGCTGATAAGCGGCATTGTTCCGTCAATGATATATTACGGGCTGAAGGTGCTCAATCCTACCATTTTCCTTTTTGCAGCAACAATCGTGTGCTGCATTGTCAGCCTGGCCACGGGCAGTTCCTGGTCCACTGTGGCTACAGTCGGTATTGCACTTCTTGGCATCGGAAAGGCATTGAATATACATGAGGGTGTCATCGCCGGAGCCATCATTTCCGGTGCCTATTTCGGGGACAAGATCTCGCCGATGTCGGATACAACGAATCTTGCACCAGCCATGGCGGGGACAGACCTGTTCACACATATCCGGTATATGATGCTGACCACGACGCCTTCCCTGGTGATCACGCTACTGATTTTTCTCGGCATCGGCCTTTTTTCCGGCAGCGCGGAGGTCGTCGGCAGCACCGGAATGCTGTCAGATGCCATCCAGGCGAAGTTCTCGGTGAACCCCATCCTGTTTATTGTGCCGGCAGTTGTGATTTATATGATCGTCAAAAAGGTGCATGCTATTCCCGCGCTGCTGATTGGCTCTGTGCTGGGCGGGCTGTTCGCCGTGATCTTCCAGCCGAATATTATCCGGGAAGTTGCCGGTACCACGGGCAGCTATGTCAAACAGTCTTACATGGCACTTATGAACGCCATGAGTAGCGAAGTGAAAGTAGAAACCGGGAACGAGATCGCCAACAGCCTGCTGAAGGCCAAGGGCATGTTCGGGATGATGAACACGATCTGGCTGATCATCAGCGCCCTCAGTTTCGGGGGCATCATGGAGGAGGCCGGGCTGCTGAAGCGGATCACGCGCCCGCTGGTCCGCAGGGCGAAAAGCAACGGCGACCTTGTGGCAACGACCGCGGCAAGCTGCGCTTTCGTAAATGTCACAGCATCCGACCAGTACCTCGCCATCGTGGTCCCGGGGAGAATGTTCGCAGAAACCTATCGCGAGCGAAACCTGGCCCCGCAGAACCTCAGTCGCACACTGGAGGATTCCGGGACGGTGACTTCAGTTCTTGTTCCATGGAATACCTGTGGCGCAACCCAGACCGCCGTTTTGGGCGTAGCCACATTTGTGTACGCGCCATACTGCTTTTTCAACATCATCAGTCCTTTCATGACGATATTCTTCGCATACATGAAAATAAAGATCGCGAAGCTTTCTCCCGGCGAGGTTAAGGATGTGCACCCCGCACGCATTTCAGATGAGCCCGAAGACAAGCCTGTTGATTACACCCAGTAAAATCCGACCGCGTACGGCCGCCGTTGAAAGGCGGTGTACATTTGTGTATGAAGTTCCAGGTTGGCGACCGGGTGATCGTGCTGCACTCCAACGAAGAAGGGGAGATTATTGACATCATCAATGACAAGATGGTGATCGTCGACGTCAGGGGCGTTCAATTTCCTGCCTACATCGACCAACTGGATTTTCCGTACTTCCGCCAGTTCTCGGCAAAAAAACTGGTCCCCAAAAAAAAGGAAAAGAAATACGTGGAGGATGTACGCCGGGAGAAAGAACCAAAACACAAGGTAGTGGACGGCGTCTGGCTGTCTTTCCTGCCCGTAATGGATACCGATGAATTCGGGGATGATGTGGTGGAGGAGCTGAAAATCCACCTGGTGAACCACACTTACCGCAGCTACCGGTTTTATTACCGCCTGGTATTCTTTGGCCGTTCGGAGTTCGAGCTGAAGAACGAGCTGCATCCCTTCCAGGATTTTTACATCCATGATGTTGCGTTCTCGGAAATGAGCGACAGCCCCGCCTTTACTTTTGAATTCACGCTGCTCCAGCCCGATAAGTCAAAGGCGGAATATTATG
>DASUVB010000073.1:0-2099 GCA_036373835.1 Flavisolibacter sp.
TTACCCGATACCCCGTGATCGCGACAATGCACTTTTCTATTCGAACGGCGTAATACCCGCTTTTGCAAAGCTGACATTTATGAAGCACCTGAGCGGCTTCAAAAAAAGCAGCAGCGGCCTGAAACGCCTGAACGGCAAGGCATGGCTCTTCGATAAAACATTTCTCAACGAACTGGATAGAGCCACCTGGAAAAAGATTATCGCGGATTTCCAGCATGGTTTGCCGGACGCTGTAATAGAAAAAGCTGTCAGGCTACTGCCCCCGGAGGTTTTCGCGCGCGATGGCGCACTGATCATCGATAAGCTGAAAAAAAGACGCGATGGCCTGATGGAGCATGCCCTGGACTATTACGAGTTCATTTCTGAACAGGTAACAGTAAAAGGCAGTAACGAAGAAGAGATCTTTGTGGCTACAACGGACCCTGCGAATAATCTTGTGATCACCATGTACCGTGGAAAGAACGGGAAACGCCAGAAGAAGCTGTATGAACGCCGCTTCGCCGCAGGTGAAACCCACATCCTGCACCTGGAAGGTTTCGACGGCAATGATCATTTCATTACAGACCAGCAGGCAGCATCAAGAACGAGGATCAGGTTTTTTGGTGGTAACGGGGCTGATACCTATTCGCTGAAGGGCGATATTCGCAGCGAAGTCATTGATACCACCAGTGAAAAAAATATTGTGCTGGACAGCAGGTCGGCCAAAATTCGTTTCCAGTAGTAGTTGTGCGCTTACTGGTATCCGTTGCTTCAAAGCCGACCGCACCGCCTGTGGCGGTTTGCACCAGGTGACGGATAATCTGGCACAGCCAAAACTTTTTTGCATTTTTGCATATACTTAATTCATGCGAATGAAGATGCACCTGTACCAATCCCTGTTGGAAAAGAAGCAAAACGGCCTGAAGTCATTTGCGGTTTTGATCGATCCTGATAAAGTCACTGCATCTTCACTGGATGAAATCATACGGCTTTCGGTATCAGCAAGGGTGGACTATTTTTTTGTTGGCGGCAGCCTGGTGATCTCCAATCACCTGGATGACTGTATCCTGCAGATCCGCAGGGCATGCGATATCCCCGTGTGGCTGTTCCCTGGAAGTCCTTCTCAGATCAGCAGCCATGCCGACGCGCTGCTGTACCTGTCGCTGATATCCGGCCGGAATGCCGACCTGCTGATCGGGCAGCATGTGATATCGGCGCCGTTCGTGCGTAACAGCGGGCTGGAGATCATCCCGACGGGGTATATGGTGATCGATGGCGGTGCCGCTACGACGGTATCGTACATCAGCAACGCAGCTCCCATACCAGCTGACAAAAACGATATCGCCATGTGCACGGCTATGGCCGGGGAAATGCTCGGAATGAAACTGATCTACATGGATGCCGGCAGTGGTGCGCGCAAAGCGATCAGCGAAGAAATGATCAGCACCGTGGCAGGACAGATCCGTGTGCCGCTGATTGTCGGCGGGGGCATCCGCGACGCTGAAAAAGCTTATGTGAATTGCAAGGCAGGCGCGGATGTGATCGTGATCGGGAATGCCATTGAAAAAGACGCATCGCTCATAGAAGAAATGGCCTCGGCCATTCACCAGGTGAATTACCTGCCAGAATAAACTGCATGAGACCAACAACATCACGGGCAGTTGCGTTCCTGATGCTGCTCGCCCTTCTCTGTTACGTCTTCCTCATGAAGCTGACGGCCATCCCCATCCGCATATGGGATGAGGCGCGGCTGGCGAACAGCGCCCTGCACATGCACCTGCATGGCAACTGGCTGATCCCGCACTATGATGGCGCCCCCGACATGTGGAGCGTGAAGCCGCCGCTGATGATCTGGGTGCAGGCGCTCATGATGAAAATCATTGGTGTAAACGAATTTGCCGTGCGGCTGCCGGCTGCTCTGGCCAGCATCCTCACCGGTCTGTCTGTCTTTTGGTTCTGTACCCGGACCATGCGCCGTACATGGTTGGCGTATATCGCAGGGGCTGTGTTCGCAACCACTTTTGCATACGCATACCTGCACGCAGGCCGGTATGGTGAATACGATGGCCTGCTGGTGCTGTTCACCACCCTTTCCTGCTTCTGCATGTATCTCCATATAG
>DASUVB010000074.1:0-4509 GCA_036373835.1 Flavisolibacter sp.
AATGTATTGCGTGATCTTATCGTCGAGCGAGATCTTTCCCTCGTCCACAAACTGCATCACCAGCGCTGCCGTCAGCCACTTGCTGGCCGAAGCGATGGGAGCCTGAGTCTTGGCATCGAAATCCCCTGTTTCTTTTTTGAAGACCAGGGTATCTGTCCATACCATCGCGACCATGTTATTCCCGAACATTTTCTGGTTCTTTGTAACAAGCGCGTCCAGCTCAGGGAATTTCTCAAGGCCGATTTCGCGGTCCTTCTTTTTTGACTGGGCAAAAGCCGGCTGAAGAAATAGCAGTAAAATAGCTACGGAACTGAATTTGAGGCAGTTTAAAATGGATTTACCTGACATAGTTACGGTGGTATTGTGTTGGATTAAAGTTTGATGCGTTCTGGTGGCGCGGTAGGGTGCTACCGTGGCATGAATATAGGACGCAAAATCTTAACCTAATCACAACAAGTATGAACCTTTCGAACTTTACGATAAAGGCCGCCGAAGTGATCCAGCAATCGCAGCAGGTTGCATACAACCACGGGCATGCCAACATTGAAACAGACCATATCCTGAAGGCATTGCTGAACCAGGACGATTCACCGGTGGAGTACCTCCTGAAAAAGAACGCCGTGAACATTTCCCAGCTCGAGTCGAGGTTGGAGCAACAGATGGAGGCGCTTCCGAAAGTATCCGGCGGCGAACCTGCCCAGAACATCTCGCGCGATGCCAACACAGTGGTCCTGCGCGCCGGCGCGGTATTGAAGCAGTTCAATGACGAATTCATTACGCCGGAACACCTGCTCCTCGGACTTGTCCAGGGAAATGACAATACCGCCAAGCTCCTGAAGGATTTCGGGCTTACCGAAAAAGGGCTCACGTCGGCCATCAACGAACTTCGTAAAGGATCCACGGTTACGTCGCAGACGCAGGAAACGCAGTTTAATGCGCTGAACAAATATGCCAGGAACCTGAATGAGCTGGCACGGCAGGGCAGGCTGGATCCCGTAATCGGCCGCGATGAAGAGATCCGCCGCACGCTGCATATTCTTTCCCGCCGCAGCAAGAACAACCCGATCCTGGTCGGTGAGCCGGGTGTCGGTAAGACTGCCATAGCGGAAGGACTGGCCATGCGCATTGTGAATGGTGACGTTCCGGAGAACCTGAAGTCAAAAGTGATCTATGCACTTGATATGGGACAGCTGATCGCCGGTGCCAAATACAAGGGTGAATTTGAAGAGCGCCTGAAGGGCGTTGTGAAGGAGGTGTCAACGAGCGATGGTGAGATCATCCTTTTCATTGACGAGATCCATACGCTGGTGGGCGCCGGTGGGGGCGAGGGCGCCATGGATGCCGCCAACATCCTGAAGCCGGCGCTGGCACGTGGTGAATTGCGGGCCATCGGTGCAACGACGCTGAATGAATACCAGAAATTTTTTGAAAAGGATAAAGCCCTTGAACGCAGGTTCCAGAAGGTAATGATCGATGAGCCGTCGGTGGAGGACGCCATATCCATCCTGCGCGGGCTGAAGGACCGTTATGAAACACACCACCATGTGCGCATCAAGGACGAGGCGATCATTGCGGCGGTGGAGCTTTCAGTGCGGTACGTGACTGACAGGTTCCTGCCGGACAAGGCCATTGACCTGATCGATGAAAGCGCGGCGAAGCTTCGCCTGGAGATGAATTCCATGCCGGAGGAGCTGGACAAGCTCGAGCGCCAGATCCGCCAGCTCGAGATCGAGCGCGAAGCCATCAAGCGCGAGAATGATGAGGACAAGCTGAAAGATCTCAATACCAGCCTGGCCAACCTGGCGGTGGAACGTGATACCCTGAAAGGGAAATGGCAGGAGGAAAAGGACCTGGTGGAAAAAATTCAGAATGCAAAAGCATCCATAGAAACACTGAAGCAGGAAGCTGAAAAAGCAGAGCGCGAAGGGGATTACGGCAAGGTGGCAGAGATCCGTTACGGGAGGATCCGCGAGCAGGAGGGAACGATCAATGAGCTGCAGGCCGGGCTGAATGAGCTCAGCATGCACTCGCGCCGCCTGATGAAGGAGGAAGTGGATGCAGAAGATATTGCAGAAAGCGTGGCAAAGTCCACCGGGATACCTGTCAGCAAAATGCTGCAAAGCGAAAGGGAGAAGCTGCTGCACCTCGAAGAGGAGCTGCACAACCGTGTCATTGGGCAGGACGAGGCGATTGTTGCGGTGGCGGATGCGATCCGGAGGAGCCGCGCAGGCCTGAGCGACCCCAGGAAGCCGATTGGTTCCTTTATTTTTCTCGGGACAACGGGCGTGGGTAAGACCGAGCTGGCAAAGGCGCTGGCTGGTTACCTGTTTGACGACGAGCATATGATGACCCGCATCGACATGAGCGAGTACCAGGAAAAGCATACGGTGTCACGGCTTGTTGGAGCGCCTCCCGGCTACGTTGGGTACGATGAAGGCGGGCAGCTGACAGAATCCGTTCGCCGCAAACCCTACCAGGTCGTGTTGCTGGATGAGATTGAGAAGGCGCACGCTGATGTATGGAACGTAATGCTGCAGGTGCTGGATGATGGCCGTCTTACCGACAACAAAGGACGCGTGGTGAACTTCAAGAACACCATTATCATCATGACTTCGAACCTGGGAAGCGACATCATCCAGGAAAACTTCGCGGATGTGACGGAAAAGAATGTGGAGGAAGTCGTTGACCGGACAAGAGCGGAAGTCATGGTGCGACTGCGCGAAACCATTCGTCCCGAATTCCTGAACCGCGTGGACGAGATCATCCTGTTCAGGCCTCTGATGAAGAACGAGATCCGCGGCATCATCCGCATACAGTTGCAGGACCTGAAAAACCTGGTAGGCCAAAGCGGGATACATCTTTCATTTACGGATTACCTGGTGGATTATCTCGCAGAGAATGGTTTTGACCCGCAGTATGGTGCGCGGCCGCTGAAGCGTCTGATCCAGAAAGAGATCGTCAACCAGCTGAGCCGGAAGATACTGGCAGGCGATGTGGACAGGGCACACCCGGTCCTGGTGGATGTTTTTGACGGTGTGGTGGTATTCAGGAATGACATGGCAGAAACAGCAGCGAAACCCCAGGTTGTGCAACAGGACAGCAATGAATAAACATCGTGGCCTGCGATGCAATGGCAGTATTCTTGCTTGACAACCCGAAAGATTATTATGAGCAAGGGAACAATCAAGGAAAGCCAGCAGGCAAAAGAAGGAATCTCCATTGGAACGCAGGGCAACCAGGGCGGCGGCGTCCCGGAGACGAGGAACGCACCGGCAGGCAAGTCATCGGAACAGGAAGACCGGCATATTCCCAACCAGCAGCGATCGCAAGGGGGCAGCCCGCGCCGGAACCGCGACGAGGGAAAAAGGGAATAGGAATGGCATGTGTTTTTAAGGTGATACGAAAAAGGTTATGCAAAACTGGCTTCGTGCACTGATCGCAGGCTTTGGTGCCAAGAAACTTGGTGGTGGTTGTTTCGGATTTATTATTGTATTTATTATTATCTGGTGGCTGCTCGGTGGAGGCTCCTGCAACTGAGTGTATTCCCCTACGAATGAATAAATCAGGGCGGTATGCTTTCTTTGGAATTTCACTTATTTTATATTTGTGCGAAACCAAAACAAGCATGCCGTACACCCGACAGCGCAGACGTACCAAGCGAGAAGACAAACAAATTTTACTCGGGATCAGCATTTTCTTTGCACTTGCCATCCTGATGTGCGGGCTGATCCTTTCTGGATTTCTTTCCTGATCAGGAATGCCGGTAATGGCTTCTTTCTTCATCAATGAGCCGGTCGAAAGACCAGGGTCCGCTACCAATTACCCAGAAATAGATCAGCAGCAGCAGAACGAGCAGCAGCATGAACAGTTCGGAGAACTGGTTGAAGAACCCCGATGTATTGATGAAGAATAGAGCACCGATGAGCACGGGGATCTGGATCAGGCAGGCAAATCTTGTCAGCAGCCCTACTGCCAGCAGGAAGCCACCGAAAAGATGTGCAAACAACACGTAATGCGCCACGATGATGATCATGAAATCGCTGAAGGGAGCACGTTGCTCCATAAGGCCCATAATAGCGCCGATGTTGCTGGCAAACTCCGCACCCTTGATGCAGAGAAAAACTCCGAGTGCTATACGCAATAGGTCCAGCCATTTTGGGTGATGGTGATCCCCCCAGTACTCCAGGCGTTGCAGGTAGTTCATATAGCAGAATTTAAGTGAGGAAATAAAGAGCTGTAACAAAGATACAGCCTTCCTGTACGCCCCGCCTGTCAGTAGTTGCTGTAATATTTCCGGCCGAAAATGATGACCTCCGCACGTCCCCGGAAAATGCTGCCGGTGGTGCGATACCGGAATTCGATCTTATCAATATACCGCCCCTGTTCGCCTATATCAATAATGCGGCTGCTCTGGCCTGCTGCGATCACCTCATCAATAGCCGGCTCAAGCTTGTCGCCGTTCGTGAACTGGATCTTGACATAATTGAGCCGGATATCGCGGTCTTCAAC
>DASUVB010000075.1:0-8378 GCA_036373835.1 Flavisolibacter sp.
TATCTCCGCCGCTGGCTCTTATGTCGATACGCTGATTTCTCAGTCAGGATGCGACTCCATCGCCACCTTGCAATTGAGTGTGAACGCTGTACTGGCATCAACAGACAACATAACGGTATGTGCCAACCAGCTGCCGTACTCCTGGAACGGACTGTCGGTCACCGCTGCCGGCACTTACATCGATACACTACTGACCCAATCTGGATGTGATTCTATCATCACCCTTCAACTCACTGTCAATCCGATACCCGTCAGCAATAATACCATCACGATTTGCCCGAATCAACTGCCGTACAACTGGAATGGAATGGTACTCACTGCAGCCGGAACCTATGCCGACACCGTTATTTCGCAAATGTGCGATTCTATCGTGCTGCTCCAGCTGAATGTGAGCCCGGTGGTCACTTCAACACAGTCTGTGACCATCTGCTCCAGCCAGTTGCCCTACTCCTGGAATGGACAGAGCATTTCATCACCAGGCACCTTTAGTGATACGTTAACCGCACAATCCGGATGCGATTCCATTGCTACATTACAACTGAATGTGAACACGGTTCTGATATCGACAGAAACAGTAACCATTTGTTCCAGCCAGTTACCTTATACGTGGAATGGCCAGGCCATTACGACCGCAGGCACCTATAGCGACACCCTGGCCACACAGTCGGGATGTGATTCCATTGCAACGCTTCAATTGAATGTGAGTGCCGTGCTGACATCCACGGAGACCGTCACGATTTGCTCGAACCAACTGCCTTTTTCCTGGAACGGACAAAACATCCAGGCTGCCGGCACTTTTATCGATACGCTCGCTTCGCAATCGGGGTGTGATTCCATTGTTACACTGCAGCTGAATGTGAATGCTGTACTGGCTTCTACAGAGACGGCAACCATCTGCTCCAGCCAGCTGCCCTATTCCTGGAACGGTCAGAGCATTGCCGCCGCAGGAACTTATGCCGATACGCTCCTCTCACAATCGGGATGTGACTCCCTCGCGACCCTGCAGCTCATTGTCAATGCAGCATCTGCTTCGATGACCACGCATACAGTTTGTGCTTCATCCCTGCCATACACATGGAACGGCAACCAGTACAATACCAGCGGCACCTACACCATCACTTTACAAAACGCTGCCGGTTGCGACTCGGTGGCTACACTGGTGCTGGATGTTTCGCCGATCGATACCACCTTTACAGCCGTCACGGTATGCGAAAGTCAGCTGCCGTACACCTGGAACGGCAATGCTTATACGGCGGCAGGCACGTACACGGTAATCCTGAACGGTCAAAATGGATGCGACTCCGTTTCCATGCTGCAGCTCAGCATCAACCAGGCATCTGCTTCCGTGACCGATGTCAGCATCTGCGCCAATACCCTCCCCTATACCTGGAACGGTAATGTATACACGGCACCTGGCACATACACGGTTACGCTTGTCAATGCAGTCGGCTGTGACTCTGTGGCCACACTCAACCTGCAGGTGACTCCGCTGGCAGATGCAACTGTATCTGGCAACGCAACGATCTGTAGTGGCACTTCTGGCAGCATCACGGTAGCGCTCACCGGTACCGCCCCCTGGTCTTTTACCTATACTGACGGCATTGCACAGCATACTGTATCAAACATTACAGCGTCGCCGTATGTATTTGTGATCACCCCGGCGGCAACCACCACTTATACGATCCTCAGCGTAACAGACGTGAAATGTACGAACACCGTAACCTCCTCATCGGCCACCGTTACCGTTATCCCAGCCGCAGCACCAATAAGGTATGCTGATGACACAGCATTTGCTTTTATTCCCTTGCAGCTGGAGGCACGCCAGCTGTCACCGGGATGCACTTACCAATGGTCACCTTCGGTTGGGTTGAATTCGCCAACGAGCCGTACACCGGTGTTCAATTATGACCAGTCGACCGAGTACACCATTGCCATACGGACGCCGGAAGGCTGCGTGGTCACCGATACTGCGTTTGTTTTCGTAGAAAAGGGTTCCGGCGTTGATCTCGTGGTACCAAACGCATGGACACCCAACGGCGATGGCAGGAATGATTACCTCTACCCAATTACCTTCCGGGTGAAAGAGCTGAAATATTTCCGGGTGATCAACCGCTGGGGGCAGGTAGTCTTTGAAACACGAACGCTCGGTCGCGGCTGGGATGGCAGGCTGAGTGGTATCGAACAGAAATCGGATACATTTGTCTGGATAGCGGAAGCCATCGGCGACGACGGCTCTGTGATCCGCAAAAAAGGCACCGCGACACTGATCCGGTAGCCCAACCCATAACCACTTTCAACCGTTTGTACTTTCATGCGGGCAGCGTTTATCCGGAATTTTTCCATCCACCTGGCACAACTGGCCAGTAACCAACTGTTCGGCATTCTTACGTTCCTCGTGCTTTCCTGGCACCTCGGCAAGGAGGATTTTGGGTTGTTGAACTGGTACCTCGCCCTGCTCCTGACGGTTTTCAGTATACTCTCATTTGGCATCGACAAGATCGTTGTCAGGAAGATCGCCTCCGGGGAAGACCCGGCACAAATGGCGGGACTGTTCCTGAAACACGCGGTGGTTTCCTCCGCTGTCGTATACCTGCTGATAATCTTTTGTGCAGTGATATTTGGAGATGCGCTGCCCGACACAACACTCCTGCTGATCCTTGCCGCAGGGAAAATTTCTGTTTTCCTGTCAACCCCTTTCAAACAGCTTGCCCTGGGCCTGGAACGGTTCCGGTGGCTGCTGCATATGTCGGTGTACAGCTATATCATCAAAGCTGTGGGACTGGTCATCCTGGTCCTGGTGACCGAACTGCAACTGATGCATGTAGCCATCCTGTTTATGGCTGCTGAATGGATCGAACTGTTGATCGTGCGGGTTATTGCCCGCAGGTATGCACTGAACCCGCTGCCACTCCGGGGCTACACAAGGCTTTTCCGCGAAGCCATCCCGCAGGCGGGTGTCGAGATTTTCGCGGCCGCGCTGGGAAGGATTGACTGGATCCTCATCGGCTTCCTGTTGACGAGTGTTCATGTGGCCGAGTACAGCTTCGCCTACAAGGCCTTCGAATTATCAACGCTGCCCCTGTTGGCGGTCGGCCCGATGCTGATACCCTTTTTTACCCGGATGTATGGCGACAGGTCCGGCGAACGTGCCGGGATGTGGCAGCTGCTTCGGTACGAGATCATCGCCGCCTGCTTTATCGGCCTTAGCCTGGTCATGTTCTGGGTGCCGGTTACCGATGTGCTTACAAACGGGAAATATGGCACCGTGAACCAGGCGGTGATCCTCATCCTGGCACTGGCGATGCCGGTGCTTTATGTCAACAACTTCTTCTGGACCATACACTTTGCGCAGGCAAGGATGAAGCTGATCCTGCGCGCGTTTGCCATAACCTGTGGTTTCAATATCATCGCTAATATCGTGCTGCTGCCTGTCTGGGGAAATGAAGGTGCGGCCATAGCCTATCTTGCATCTATGATGATCCATACGGCGCTGTACCTGCCGTATATCAATCGCGACCGCATTACACGGATCGCAGGAATGATGGCGGTATATACCATCCTCTCGTTAGGATCAGGCTTTGGTGCCGTCCTGTTAATCAGCGATCCGATTGGTGCATCCTTCGCCGCAACAGGCTGCTACCTGCTGGTGGCTGCCATTATTCACTTCAGGCGTATGAAGCGGCCCCTGGTCCGGGCCAGCCATCCTGCACCTGCCGAGGCAACCGCTCCCACATCTTAAGCGTATCCATTTGTTGATAGCTGTTTGGTCAACAAAACAATTCCGGTGAACCCTTCATTAAGTGTGCGTTCACTTCAGTCATTCCTGTCGCGGGCAGACTGGAAACTATTGCTGTTCCTGGTGATGTTCCTGAACGTCAAGCTGGCAGTAAAATTTGCTGCGCTGGTACTGATCTTCCTGCTGCAGCGCGACTGGCGTTCCGGCCTGTCGTCTCTTCGCTCGGGACCCGGTATTTTTTATATGTCGATGGCCGGAATTGCCTTACTGGACATGTTCATATTCAGGAATTACCTCGACACGCGCTTTACTGTAGCAACCGGTGTTGGCATGGTCTTCTGGTTCACAAGCCTGGCTGCTTTTTTTCAACTGACGATTTTTACGCGAAAGCTTTCACCGGCAGCCATTTCCCATACCTTCCTGGTGTTTTTCATCCTGAACAGCCTCGTGTCCTTTGGACAGCTGTTCCTGATCATGATTGAAACGGGTACCCTGAATCCCTATCAGTACCAGGGCGACTTCCAGAAATACTTTATTAATACCGGAGACCATATAAAGGGTGTCACATTCGACACATCAACCACCAATGCAGCTATCAACGCATTCGGAATTGTTTATTTCTTTTTCAAGAGAAACTACAACCTGGTTTTCCTGTGCATGTGCACCCTTTTACTAACTGCCAGTAACCTGGTGAACATCCTGCTGTTCCCTGTTCTGGTCGCATTGTTCATTTTCCATGCCGGTCGCAACCAGAAAAGCATCCTCGTCGCCTCGCTGCTGCTGATGGTGGTCTTTCTCGGTAAGGTATCGCCACAAAACACAAAATACCTGCAGGAAAACGTCGAGCGGTTCCTGGGTGTTACTAAAAAGCCTGCGCCCGGGCCCGGTATCCTTTCGCTTCGCGACACACCCGATTCCCTTCTCGGTCGCCAACAGCGCATGCAGAAAATTGCCCTGCTGCGGCTGGACAGCATGCACGTGACCCAGTTACCCGCGGCAAAAACCACCCCGCTCATCCTGTCCATGGAAACATCGAAACCGCTACTACCCATGGACGACATTCATTCACCACCTTTCCAGCAAAAGGATGACACCACATCGGAGAGAGAACGCATCTGGATGTTCATGAATCAACATCACATCAGCCCCGAAGCTGATGTTACGGTCCCCGGCAAACTGCTGGCGTTCCGGCAAACGGCTGTCTTCCTGCGTGAAATGCCAAAGCACCTGCTTACCGGTACGGGCACGGGGAACTTTTCCTCCAAGCTGGCATTCCGGGCAACAGGCTTCTCGATTTCAGGGGGATATCCTGCGTCGCTTTCATTCGTGCATCCTTACTTCCTGGAGAATCACCTCTCCCTGTACCTGAATTATTTCGGAAGCAGGGAAAGACACCATTCCGTGGTTCACAATCCTTTTTCGGTGTATGACCAGGTTGTCGCAGAGTATGGCCTGGCAGGCCTGTGTGCATTGCTGTTCCTGTACCTTGGCTTTTACGCGAGAAGATTTGCGGCACTTTCATATGGAAAATACATTGTTTTCCTGCTTGCAGCATTTTTCCTGTTCGACTATTGGTTTGAACAGTTATCCATTGTTGTATTATTTGAGCTGATGATATTATTAAACTTAAAAGAAACGCAGGCAGATGCAGGCAGCCATTGATATATCAGTCCTGATGTGCGTTTACAACGGCGAAGCCTTCATCCGGAGTGCTGTGGATTCCGTGCTGGCCCAGACGCTTCGTTCATTTGAACTGATCATCGTGAACGATGGTTCAACAGACCGCACGAGGGAAATCCTCGCAGCATTCAGAGACGAACGGATACAGGTTGTCGACGTGCCGCATGGCGGCATTGCACAGGCACTGAACACCGGCCTGCGGCTGGCACGTGCCCCGCTGGTTGCCAGGTTCGATGCGGACGACATCTGCTATCCGCATCGCCTGCAAAAGCAGCTGGATTTCATGAAGCAGCACCCGGAATGTACGATCGCCGGATCCGCGGCAGATTATATTGACCAGCATGGGGCGCATGTTTTTACCTTTTTTCCGCCTGCCTGTACTGACCCGGAGATTCAGCGCATTAAAAAAGCGATGTGCCCGTTCATTCATTCCAGCGTGATCTTCAGAACGGAAGCGGTACGGAATGCAGGCGGCTATCACCTGCATACTCATACGTTCGAAGATCATTTCCTGTGGCTGAAGATACTTGCCTGTGGCAAAGGGTATAATATGCGCGAACCGTTGCTGCAGGTGCGCCTGAACCCCGGATCACTGACCATCGACGAAAAATGGCGTACCCGGGAGTTCCATCGCATACGTAACCGTGTACTCGAAAACGAGTTGATCACGGAGGAAGACGGCCATACCCTGGATCGCATCATCAGGAGGCAGGACAATGCAAAGACAAAGCAGGGGGCTTACTACAGCCTGCTTGCCAAGAAATACCTGTGGAACAATTACCAGCCGATAAAAGCGCGCGAGAACATCAGGAAGGTGCTCCGGTTTCACCCGGCCGACTGGCACAGCTACCTGATGTGGATGTTGTCGTGGTTCCCGGAGCCGGCAGTAAAAACGATTTACCGGATCTCAAGAAATATTCATTGACAGCTACAACACCCATAAAGATTTTTATTGACGGGCACTCGTTTGACAGGGAGTACCAGGGAACCCATATATACATCCGTGAACTTTACCGCGCGCTCTCGATGCGACACCCCGATGTGGAACTTTATATCGGAGCGGAAAATACCGTGAATATCCGGCGCTCCCTGCCCTTCATAGCACCTGCCAACATCCTGCCCTACAAAAATCGGATTGCAGGAATTTCAAGGTTTGTTTTCGATATCCCGCGTTATATCCGGAAACACCGCTTTGATTTTGCTCATTTCCAGTTCATGTCACCACGAAGCAGCCCGGGATGCCGATATATCGTTACGCTCCATGATGTGCTGTACAACGATTTGAAGCGCGACTTCCCGGTATCCTACCGGCTTACCCGCAACATCCTGTTCAGGAATAGCTACCGGAGGGCGTCCATTAAAACCACGGTGTCCGGTTACTCGGGCTCAAGAATTGAACACCATTACGGCGTACCCGTTGCTGAGACGCACCTGCTGCACGGTGGCGTTCCTGCAGATTTCGGAAACGGTATCAGTGGCGCAGAAGCGAAACAATACATCCATGAAAGATATGGCCTCAGTAACTACCTGTTACTGGTGAGCAGGATCGAACCCCGGAAAAATCATTTGCTTCTGCTACAGGCTTATCTCCGCCTTCGCCTGCATGAAAAAGGAATACCGTTGGTTTTTATCGGCCGCGAAAGCATCCCGGTGAAAGCACTTGAACAACTGTACCAGTCTCTCCCTGCTGCGACCGCACGGATGGTGGTCCGGCTGCCTGCGATCGACCCGCATGAAATGCCTGCTTTTTACAAGGCATGCCGTGCATTTGTGTACCCCTCGCGTGGCGAAGGACTTGGAGTACCACCGCTGGAAGCGGCATTGTGCATGGCGCCTGTGCTGTGCTCTTCTGTAACCGCGATGTCAGCGTTTGATTTTTTTGAACCCTTCCGGTTTGATCCTGCCGATGAAGATGATTTTGTGCTGAAGCTGTCCCGCATCCTGGACGCTCCCCCGGGAGAAGCGGCTCTGCAGCACGTTGCCGATACCATCAAAGAACGCTTTTGCTGGAACCGTACGGCAGACGCGTTTTACAAACTTTTAAAAGCATGTCCCTGAAACTGAAAATTGCCATATTGGGCACCCGCGGCATCCCGAATCACTACGGTGGTTTTGAGCAGGTAACGGAACAGCTGGCAACAGGTCTTACAGCAGCAGGTCACCAGGTGACCGTATATAATTCTCATAATCACCCTTACCGGCAGCGCGAATGGAAGGGTGTCCGGATCGTTCACTGCTACGACCCGGAATACAGGATCGGTACTGCCGGGCAGTTTTTCTATGACAGGAACTGTATCCGCCATGCAGTGCGGTATCAATTCGATGTAATACTTGTAATGGGTTATTCCAGCAGTTCTGTGTGGTGGCGACTTTTGCCCTCAACAGCTACGGTGATCTACAATATGGACGGCCTCGAATGGAAGCGCTCCAAGTATTTATGGCCGGTGCGGCGGTTCCTGAAATATGCGGAGAAGCTGGCTGCCCTTCATGCGCATTACCATATTGCGGACTCCATGGGTATCCGCGATCATTTGGAAAAAACGTATGGCATACATGCTGCGTACATCCCCTACGGAGCGGAGATCACCAGGCAGGAAAAGCCAGGGATCCTGGAACGGATGAAGGTGGCACCGGGCGGGTACTTTATGCTCATGGCCCGCATGGAACCGGAAAACAACGTGCACCTGGCACTCGAAGGTTTCGGCAGGACCAATACCACAAAGAAATTCATTGTTACAGGAAATACCGGTACCCGGTACGGCCGCCGGATGCTGCGAAAGTATTCACATGACAGCCGCATCATTTTTACGGGACCCCTTTTCGACCAGGATGAATTGCATACGCTGCGGGCAAACGCCGCAGTCTATTTCCATGGCCATAGTGTAGGGGGCACTAATCCCTCGCTGCTGGAGGCAATGGCAAGCCGTGTGTTTATCGCTGCGCATGACAATGCGTTCAACAG
>DASUVB010000076.1:0-3196 GCA_036373835.1 Flavisolibacter sp.
TCGTTATTTCCTTTTAGTTATCAGAATGTTTTCTTTACGCCAGGCGTAATCGTTGCACTTTCCGGGTACAGTACAGCCTTCACATAATTGTTCATGTTCAGGAATTTCTGCGCTGCCTTCTGCAGGTCAGCTACCGTCAGCGCATTCACGCGCTCTTCGTAATTGAGTACATATTCCGGATCTGTCTGGTCGATGAATGACTGCGACAGTACGTCCAGCCAGTAATCATTGTCCTGGATCTTGGTGCGATACTGCTTCTTCCATGTTTCCTTCACCTTGTCAAGATCCTTCTGGTCAACGCCATTCTGCTGTGCGTCTTTGATCAGTGCAAACAAAGCTTCCGTCAGCTTGTCCACGTTCTCCGGTCCTGTCGGAACATTGGCGGTTATGGTGTAGTGTACGTACGGGCGCTTCTGCACGGATGCATTCAGGCCCCCGCTGTACATGCCGCCGAGATCTTCGCGCAGCTTCTCGATGATCTTGATGTTCAGCACATCCACCAGGGCTTTGAGCGCCATGTTCTGCTCACGGTTGTACTCCGTTTCGCCGGTCCACATCAGGGTGATGAAGCTCTTGGCATCCTTGCCTTTCTTGATGTTGGCTTCCACCACGCCCTGTACAGGACGCACCTTGTTATCCTTGTACATATGCTCTGCAGGCTTTGCCGGCAGTGAACCAAGATATTTTTCCAGCAACGGCTTCGCAGCGTTCACATCGATGTTGCCGACAAACGTGAAATGCATGCCGTCGGCGTTGCCGAAGATTTCCTTATAAATCGCCATGGCCTTGTTCAGGTCAAGGTTGTTGAACTCTTCTTCTGTTGGCACTACACTTACCCACGGGCTGTTGTTGTACACAACCTTCATGAGCGTATCCTGGTAGAACACCTGAGGACTTGCCTTGATGAACTGGAGCATGCCTTTCTGCTTGGTCACCATGGATTTGAACAGCGCTTCATCTTTGCGGGGCTCCGTGAAATAAAGGTTTACCAGCTGCAGGAATGTTTCAAAATCCTTCACGCTGCTGCTTCCCTGCACACCTTCTTCGTGATCGTTGATATACGGGAACACCTGTACTGATTTACCGGAAAGGAATTTCTCCAGGTCAGTAGGCGACATATCCTTTACGCCCATCTCGTTGATGATGTTGGCGGCATTCTTGGCATTGTCCTTCAGTGCCAGCGGGAATCGCTGGTAACCACCCCAGCGCCACGCATCCATTACGATCTGGTCGTTCTTGAACGTGGTAGGCTTAATGGTGATGGTAACGCCATTGCTCAGTGCAAGATTGGTCGTTCCCAGCTTTTCGTTCTTTGCTTCCTTTACTACCTTACCTGCGGTCATTTCGCCTTCCATCAGGTTCTGTGCCACTGCCTTTTCGGTATATGGCGTTACCACCTGCCTGTTTGCAGCGATCATGTCTTTCAGGAAAGCTGCATTGGTAGGAAGCTTGTCTTTTTTGGCGCTTGGAGCCAGCAGCATCGCAAACGCATTGCTGGTTGCCGGCATTTTCTTAGCCACAGCATTGATCTCTGCTGCCGTGATGCCGGGAAGCACCTGCTTGATAAACTTATAGCGGTTCTCCACACCTGGTATCGGGCTGCCTTCAAGGAAGTGCTGCACATACCCGTTCACGATTTGCGAAGAATTGGACTTGTCTTTTTCATTGAATGCTCGTTCTGCATTATTGAGCATCGAAGCCTTTACGCGCTCGATCTCTGTTGGCAGGAATCCGAATTTGCGTGCACGCTCCGTCTCAGCAACCAGTGCATCCAGGGCTTCCTTGGGATCATTTTCGCCGAGTACAGCAACGGAAACAAACGCTTCATATCCGCGGATAAAGCCCTGTGAGCCCGTAAACCCGTAAACAAAAGGTGGGTTTTCCTTTGCGGTCAGCTCGCTCAGGCGCTGGTTGATCAGCTCATTCACCAGGTCATTCACCAGGTCCTGGCGGTATTGGGCCCATGTTTTAATTTTCTGTGCTGGCCTGATGAAGTTGATCATCTGCAGCACCGTCTGCGGATTCTCATCATCGGTGATAACCATCGCCTCCGGTTTCACGCGCGGCTTGATCGGCGTGATCGCGGGACGCGCCTTTGCAGCAGCCGGATTCCTGTAGCTGCCAAAGTGTGCCTTGATCTTCTTTTCCATCTCTGCAGGATCGATATCCCCTACGACAACGACGGCCATCAGGTTCGGGCGGTACCATTGCTTATAGAAACGCTCGAGCGTGGCATATTTGAAATGCTGCAGTACGGAGTCCTTGCCGATCGGCAGGCGGTCTGCGTACCTGGAACCATTGAACAGCCTGGGAAAATACTGGCGCAGCATCCTTTCCTGCGCGCCCTTGCTCAGGCGGGATTCTTCCAGCACCACGCCCCGTTCTTTATCGATCTCGGTTTTGTCGAGCAGGTTGTTGAATGCCCAGTCTTCCAGTACCAGGAAGCCCTTTTCAACGATAGCCGGATCGTCAGTGGATAGCGGAAGCATGTATACGGTTTCATCAAAGCTGGTATAGGCATTCAGGTCGGCACCGAACTGTACACCCACCTTCTGCAGGTAGCTGACCAGTTCATTTTTCGGGAAATTCTTTGAACCGTTGAAATTCATGTGCTCCATGAAGTGCGCCAGACCGCGCTGGTCTTCGTCCTCCTGGATGGAGCCCGCGTTCACCACGAGCCTGAGCTCGACCTTCTTTTCAGGCTTGGGGTTTTTGCGGATGTAATAAGTTAGCCCGTTGGGCAGTTTGCCAATCTTCACGTTCGGATCGGTGGGAACGGCGGCGTCGAGTTTGATCTGTGCGTAGCTGTCCACACTCACGAGGGCGACCAGCAACAAGCACCAAAAGCGCAACATTTTCAGGTTCATAAGCATTTTTTTGAGGACGGTAAATGTATGGGATTCTGTTTTTATAAAATATGAAAATTGACCGGTGGGCCGGTCCGCATGGCAGATGCAGCCGGCGGCTATTTGGTTGGCAGTTATATATTATTTTATTGTCATTTTGGATAGACGGGAGCACGGGAAGTGGTTGAACGATAGTTGAACAATGGTTGAACGATAGTTGAACGATAGTTGAACGATAGTTGAACGGTTGTTGAACATAGTTGAACAGTGGTTGAGGTTATCCTGCTTCCTCAACTTTGAACATCGAACAGCGAACCTGCAAACCGCGAACCGCGAACCTGCAAACCGCG
>DASUVB010000077.1:0-4057 GCA_036373835.1 Flavisolibacter sp.
ACGTGTTTTTCCCATTCGCCATGATTCGGTAGTTTACCAATGTGTACATAATTATACTAACACAGACGTGATCTGTGGATTCAACGTAATCAAACCTCAAACAATCCCGTCAGGGATGATATGATGCATGCAATTGCTGCAACGCCTGCATGTTGGTGTGCATGGTGGCATCGTGGCCTCCGTTTGCGCAGCAGTTGCAGTTACCTCCCATCATGCCGCCGCCATTCATGCCCCCTCCACTGTGCATCTGTACCATGCCCTGGCCGTCATGGCTGTGGTTGGCCGAATTAGTGGTGTGCTGGTACTGGCTGTGGCAGGTGTTGAACGTGTTGGTGTGCTGGTGGTACATGCTGTCGCAATGCGCGATCAGTGCTGCACCCAGTTGTTGCTGGTGGCACATCACCAGGGAGTCGTTGTACAGCTTTGCCTGCAGGTATGCTTCCTGCATTTCCTGTACAGCATTTTTTTGCGCCGGGGTAATGTCTTCCTGGACTGCCTCACGATGGCATCCCGAAAAAACCAGTAAGGCCGAAAAAACAAACAGTGCTTTTTTCATTTTTCAGGTTTGATGTTAGAATAAAAGATTACCCGGCTGTACAGAATTGGAAATGCGAAGGTATCTGCGCGATTGGAGACCAAATATGACGGTCGTCAGTTAAAATGGGAATGCGGGTCAGGCGCAGTGTTTAATGTTGAATTTTAAATGTTGAATTTTGAATGTTGACGACCGGATGCGCCATTGCCATTCTCTGAAGCCATGGTGGTCGCTGTGCGTACGCTGCGCTCGCTGTGCTACATCCTTTTCACCAAAAGGCTGAGTTTCACGGAGAACACAGCGAAGGCGCGGCGGGCACTGCGACGAATGTGAGCAGTTATTATCGACAAGCCCCGTAGGGGCGACACGGAATGTTGAATTTTGAATTTTAAATGTTTACAACCGGATGCGCCATTGCCATTCTCTGAAGCCATGGTGGTCGCTGTGCGGACACCGTGTTCGGCGTGCTACTTTTCCTGTCATGAGCCAATCTGAGTTTCACAGAGATCACAGCGAAGCCGCGGGGCACTGCGACGAATGTGAGCAGTCATTATCGACACGCCCCGTAGGGGCGACAGCTCGGTAACAGACGAGCGGATGCTCCATTACCATTCAGGTTACCACTCCCGAAACCAGCCTGGACAACCCGGGCTTCTTCGGTATATCAATTGCGTATGCAGGTATGCCTGGCTGGGTTGATCACGAAGCCGTGGAGGGCCGGTTCCGGGTGTTATCCGACAGCAATGTATTAAATTGAACCGCATGGAACACAGCATTAAACACCTTGGCATTGAACCTTTGCAGATAAAAGACTATGAAGAGCTCATCAGCGCCATGCGGGCGGCATACCCGAACTGGCAGGGCAGCTTCTGGAGCATGAAGGCAATTGCCCGGCTGATCGACCAGTTCAGCGAGGGGCAGTTTGTGATCAAGGCCGACGGAAAGGTAGTGGGCTCCGCCCTGTCGCTGATCGTGGACTATGAAAAGTTTGGCGACGATCATACCTACAAAAAAATTACAGGGAACTACACGTTTAACACGCATGACCCCGACGGTGATGTTTTGTACGGCATCGAGATCTTTATTCACCCCGATTACCGGGGACTGCGCCTGGGCAGGCGTTTGTACGACGCCCGGAAAAGCCTGTGCGAACGGTTGAACCTGAAAGCGATCGTATTCGGCGGCCGGATCCCCAACTACCACGAGTACGAGAAGGAGCTGAGTCCCAAGGAATACATCCAGAAGGTGAAATCAAAAGAGATCTACGACCCGGTACTGTCGTTCCAGCTATCCAACGACTTTCATGTAAAAAAAGTGCTGACCGACTATATGCCCGATGATGTGCAGAGCCGCGAGTTTGCCACGCTCCTGCAATGGGATAATATTTACTATGCTGCCCCTTCGCGAAAATCATACGCGCCTTCCGACTATGTGCGACTGGGGTTGATACAATGGCAGATGCGTCCCTACCGCGACCTGGACGAGCTGTTCACCCAGGTGGAGTATTTCGTTGATGCCGTATCCGGCTACAAAAGCGATTTTGCGTTATTCCCGGAGCTGTTCAATGGTCCGCTGATGGCGCAATTCAACGACCTGGGCGAAGCGGATGCCATGCGCAGGCTCGGCGATTTTACCCCGGAGATCCGGACGCGCTTTTCCCAGCTCGCCATAAGGTATAATGTCAACATTGTATCCGGCAGCCTGCCCAGCGTGATCGACGGGACCCTCCACAATATCGGGTTCCTGTGTCACCGCGACGGCAGGATCGACCAGTATGAGAAGATCCACGTTACGCCGGATGAATCATCGTACTGGGGGATGACCGGTGGCAACCAGGTGACCGTGTTCGAAACCGATATTGGGAAAGTGGGGGTGCTGATTTGTTATGATGTGGAATTCCCGGAGCTGCCCCGCATCCTGGCAGACCAGGGCATGCAAATATTGTTCGTGCCGTTCCTCACGGACACACAGAATGCCTATATGCGGGTGCGCTGCTGTGCACAGGCGCGGGCTGTCGAAAATGAATGTTATGTAGCCATATCCGGTAGCGTAGGAAACCTGCCGAAGGTGGAGAATATGGACATCCAGTATTCACAGGCCGCGGTTTTTACCCCCTGCGACTTTGCATTCCCATCAAACGGTGTTAAAAGCGAAGCTACGGCCAACGCGGAGATGATCCTGGTCGCGGATGTGGACCTGAGCCTGCTGAATGAATTGCATTCCTTTGGAAGCGTGCGCAACCTGCGTGACCGGCGTACCGACGTGTATACGCTGCAGTATACCGGCGCCGGAAAAAGTGAGACGCCACAGACATTGAATGAATTCCGCCCGGACATCGACCCTGCCAACAATGTAGCCCATGGCTGACCGGTATTTTCCCCGGCGGATCGCAGCGGAGATCCGCCCGGGAAGGTGGTTGCCGCCGGCCTGAGTACCGGCGGCTATTTTTAGGAAAAGGTTATTGCTGGTTCTGGTCGTAGTTGATCATCCAGCGGATGCCGTATTTATCCTGGAAGTTTCCAAAATAGGCGCCCCAGAAGGTGTCCTGCATGGGCATTTCCACGGTGCCTCCGGCAGAAAGCTCGCGGAACAGCCGGTCCGCCTCTTCGCGGCTTCCGGGATGCAGCGACAGCTGCACATTATTGCCTTCGACCAGTTTTTGCCCGGCCGAGGGAATAATGTCGGATGCCATCAGGGTTGTTTGCCCGTCGATGGGCAGGGCGATGTGCAGGACGCGGTTTCTTTCGTTCTCGGGCAGCTTGTCTGCATCGGGCATACCATCCATTTTGTAGACGCCGGTGAATTCACCGCCGAATACCGATTTGTAAAAGTTGAAGGCTTCTTCGGTCCTGCCGTCGAAGTTCAGGTAAGGGTTCATTTTTGCCATAACAGGAGTTTAGCCGCGCAAATAAATAAATAATTTAAAGCTGCCAAAGCAAATGTGATGGGAGGAATGACGCAGCACTCCATCGCATCCCTTCAGATTTTTTTGCCGGCAATGCAATTGCCAGGTTCAAAAACTATGTTCGCGCTGTCCTGCAGGCTAACGGATAAACGGATAATCGTCGTACACCGTATTATTGGTAAGCCTGACAGGATTCGTACCATCGGCATTCATAATGTAGATCTCGAACTTAGGATTGGTTGAAGGCAGCGAGAAGTCCCTGCCACTGGTAAAGACAATTTTCCCGCTCTCCCTGGACCATGAAGGCCTGGCATCGATCGCTGTCGTATTGGTCAGCCGCACCTGGCTGGTGCCGTCGGCATTCATGACGTAGACTTCAGGGTTGCCGTCCCTTGCACTCATGAAGGCGATCCTGGTTCCATCCGGTGACCATGCAGGCATCTGGTCAAAGGCATTCGCAGTAGTCAGTCTCTGGATACCGCTGCCATCCGCGTTCATCACAAATACGTCGGTTAGGGCAGGGGCGCCCAGGTTTGACTGGAATGCAATTTTACTCCCGTCCGGTGACCAGGTCGGCCATTTGTCGTCTTCCGTCCGGTTCGTGAGGCGGGTTACCA
>DASUVB010000078.1:0-4296 GCA_036373835.1 Flavisolibacter sp.
TCCGGCATCGTTTAACCAAAAGCGGTGTGATGTCAGGCAGTACATATTAGACAATATAAAACCATAAGCAAAAACGTTTACATGCAAAAAGGTTAAGGTTAAGGCTTAGGTTAAGGCTATGTTGGTAGTCGCCCCGCCGCAGGAGTCATATGAATACGGCAACACGACAACGTGCCCATCGCGAACCGCGAACAGCGAACGGCAAACTGCGAACTGCGCACAGCCAGCAACCAACAACCAGCAACTAGCAGCCAACACAAAAAAACCCCGCTTTCGCGGGGCTGTGTTCTGCTTTATGATACACTTAGTCATCTGTCTTGGTCTTCACCTTGCCATCCTTGATCTTGGTTTTCGTTTCTGTTCCGTCGGCATTCTCGGTCTTGATTTTTATCTCAGTATTCTTGTCAACAGGCTGCAGGGTATTTGGGGACATTGTGTCCACAGTTGTTGTGTGTGTAACAAACGGATCAGCGATCTTGTTACCGTTTGCATCGATCCACTCGCTGACAAGCGTACCATTCTGCAACAGCCTGACCTGGTAAATGTCGGCATCATCCTTCCAATGCATGGTCGTAATGTCATAGATCATCGGGCCGTACATGGATCCTGCCTTGTTAATCACATCATCAGGCACATAGTTCTGGGTTACCGGCAATGCAACTGTGAACGTTGAACCATTGGTGTTATAATACACGTGGTTATAACGACCATTGTTGTTGTATGTGGCATGATACCAGTCACCGGCTTCCCACCACATCACTTCGGTTGCGGTTGGGTAGTCCCTGATGAAATAAGTTTCCACATAGGTCGGGGCCGTGATTTGAGTACCAAAAGCCTGGTAGTTGGCGGTGGTCGTCAGTGTAGCGCTCGTGTTGTTCATTGTCGAGGTAGACGTGTCCACCTGGGCAAATATGGCATAGCTTGCTCCGATAAAAAGTAAAGAAAGAATTGCCTTTTTCATAGCCTGTTTATTTTAATTGATTGAAAGTGATTTCAGGTGGAACATATACAACTTTAATGCCCACTCAATCGGCCCCTGCAATAAGATTACTTTCTTTTGCTGTTGAGATATTTATGACGGATGATTTCCTGGAGCGGTCTTGCGTGTACTTTGCTCTCCAGCCATGAAATGATGTCGAGGTATGCAAATGCACGAGTTTCAAACCTGCTTTTCTCGTATTGTTTCATCTTGTGCAGCAGCTTTTCAAACTCGGGCTTCAGCCTGCGTGGCGAGATATGAAAATTGTTTCTCAAAAAAGTGAACATCTCCTCCTCTATTACCGTAAGGTTCTCCATGCGCGCCATGAAGCGGTACACCGACCTCACCAGGTGTTCGATGATCCCGAAATTGCCCAGCTCGTAATGAGCCAGCAGGTGCAACAGGCGTGCGTAGCACTGCAGGTCGTTGCGTAGGTCCACCTTCCAGTTAATGATCTTTTGCACATAATCAATGCAACGTTCGTAGTCGCCGCTACCGAAATAGAGCGATGCAATTTTATAATAAAAGACCAGCACGCGGTGGCGGTCGAGATACAATTCATATTCCTGCAGCTTATCCTCCACCTCAGGCACCAGGGCCAAACCCTCTGCAAACGTGCCCAGCATGAAATGCTGGTTGATCCGTGCCGTGGAAAGGTATACAAAGCACAGCATGCGGTTGTTGTCGTTACGCTGCACCACCGGCGATGCAGCAAAATTTTCAAATTCGTTCAGTACGGTTTTGAATGCCCGGTAATTTCTCAGATCGAAATGCGCATTTAGTAAATTGTGGATCCCTTTTATGAAGTGGGCGGGCTCCAGGTCCAGCATGTGTGTTTCCTGCCGGAAAAGGTCGACCCACTTTTGCGTGTACCGGTAATACATCAGGAAGTCCTGGCGGATGAACGCGTACCAGCAGAAGCTCTGGAACAGGTACAGGCGCTCGTAAAAACCTTCCTGTTCTATTGCGTTCTTCGGCATGCTCGCCCGGAAAAACGCCTTTACGCCTTCCTCATCCCTTTCATTGCGCGCAGGCCCGTGCCTGATATAGAGCCCATAGAGTTGCAGCGCCAGGTTCGAAAGCGCCGTGATCATGCGGCGCTTTTCATTCACCTCTTCGGCTTCGGCGGCCAGCCTGTCGGCGCGATCCTGCAGGCTTCGCGTGATGTGCAGCGTTTCGATCTTCTTTTCCAGGGAAATGATCTGTATCAGGAAGCTGTCCTGGTAAAAATGCCGGGCAGTTTCCTTGAGCTTCTCCAGCAGCTTCAGGCTCTGGTGATAGAGCCCCTTGTTGTATAAAATGCGCGCGTAGTCAAGCTGCTCGTGCAACTGGATATCGAGGTTATCCTGGTTATTCAGCAACCGCAGGCTGGCCAGCACCTGGCGGTACAGGTGCGCCTTCAGGTTAGAAAGCTGTTGCTTTTTTATGGAGGGAACTTTTTTCAGGACCACGGTTTCATCATAATCCTGCATTTTATCCAGGGCATCGAACAGCCTGATCACCTTGAGGTCCTCGTTGGAGGAATTACGACGGATATACAGCTTAAAGGTCCGCTTCTCTGCCTTCTGCAAAGACTTAATAAGCTGGAAAAGTGTATCCGCCGACCGGTTGGGCATCGTAATATGATTTGAGTAAAACGCAGCACCAGCAAGGATTTCAACGAATTCATCTGGTGTTCAATATAACAAAACACCAGGGAACTTGTTTTATCCCGGGACATACGGCATCCTACCTTTACTGAGAGTTCAGACAAGCGCAGATTCAACGCTTCTCGTATTCATATAGCAAGCAATCGTTAGCGTCCGCTGTTTCTACAGCGGATTTTTTTTGCAATTTATAAAATTCAGAGGGAGGAAACCAGCCGGCTGACTACGCTACCCCATCGCGTGTTGCGGGGGACGCAGGTTTTCCGGGCCGGCTACTGATTCAGGCGTGATTTTCCTGGTTTTTGAAGCATGGTTCGAAGATTTCCGGGCATATAACACGAGACCCGCAATAGCAGAACCTATCGCCGCAGCCGCAATCAGCATCTTTTTCATATTCTTTTTCAGATACCCGGGCAATAGCCATACCAGTTTGATCAGATGCTCTGGCGCTCATAAAGGTCATTGTCCATCCTGCGCCATTCGATCTCAGAACGCCGGTCGTTGGAAGTATCCCGACCACGTGCATTTTCGGGGTTTCGGTAATCCTGGGAAGACCTGCCGCCGTTGGACTTGTACACCTTCGGCGCATTATTTTTTCTGTCCCTGTCCGTGTTTCTGTTTGCCCGTAACATGGTTCCTGGTTTCTGAAATTAAGGTAATGTATTTTCTAAATAAGGCCTGTATTATTTTCACCCAGCCTGGCACTCTCTCCTTCGTCAAGATCGTCGTTCGGCGAATGAATACCAAGGTCAGCATCTTCTTCAATGTCTTTCATCGCCTCTTCATGTGCAAAACCAGTCTGCTGCTTCTGCTCCTTTGCGATTTCGTGTGGCAGCGGATGCTCGTGCCTGCCTGTATTCGGGTTCGCCTGTTCCTCTTTCCTTTTCATAACACCATTTCACTGTGAAAAGAAAATACTGTGCCTGTCTGCCATCTGTGGGAAAATTCTTTCAGCTGAAAGATCCACGTGTTACCGCGTATGAAAGTTTATGAGGTCTGTTATGAAGTTCAGATAACGGCTGTCCGCTTCATTAAAATCATCCGGCTGGGCGCTGTCCACATCAAGCACGGCCATGACAACACCATTGCGAATGACCGGGACCACGATCTCCGACTTAGAAAGGCTGCTGCAGGCAATATGCCCGGGAAATTTTTCAACATCAGGAACGATCAGCGTGGAAGCATTCTGCCAGCTGGTGCCGCACACACCGCGTCCTATGCGGATCCGTGTGCAGGCCACAGGACCCTGGAACGGTCCCAGAACGAGTTCATCATTTTTCACAAGATAAAAGCCAACCCAGAGCCAGCCGAACTGCTCTTTCAGCGCAGCGGTTATGTTGGCAAGATTCGCCACCAGGTCATCCTCGCCTTCCAGCAATGCCTGTATTTGCGGTATCAGTGCCTGGTATTGTTCCTCCTTTGTGCCCCTGCTAATGATGAGATCTTCTGCCATCCGCCGAAGGTAGCATGCCGCAGCAAATCAGGACTGTCTTTACACCACCAGGACAAAAAAAAGGATGTCCCCGGAGAGACATCCTTTCCTCTAAAAATATGTTGAATCAGCTGCCGGACGTTTCAAGTTTCTTTGCAGGCTTTTTCAGGTCCGCAAAAAAAGCATTGACAGCCTTGATCTGCTCTTCAGTAAGATTCACGCCCCCGGAAAATTCCTTG
>DASUVB010000079.1:0-5753 GCA_036373835.1 Flavisolibacter sp.
TCTGAAATTTTTTTCGAAATGTTTTCTGTGCGTGCTGTTGTGTCATGCTTTTTTGCAGGCACGGCTACACGTGCACGCTGCAAACTTTCCTGTACCCGCAGAAAGCTGTCCTGCGATACCCGCAACCGTGTGCTGCGCTCCGCGATGACTGCGCGTACTGAATCGATCTTTGATGGGGCAGGCTGGCTGAAACAATGAAGTGATAAAAGAAACAGGATTACGACCAGGATCCGCATGGGGATCAGTTTGCCGGGGCGGCCTCAGTAGTGGAGGGAGCTGCCGGAAGGAGCGCTGTAGGAACATTGTCGTCACCGGCATATAACGGCACCAGCTTCCTGCTGTCACGCTCGGCAAAAGAAAAAATAACGAGGACCAGGATAAACAGTACGACTACAAGGTTTCGCTCTACGATTGTTCTGTTCATAATGACGGGCTAACGGGGTGCAATATAATTCATAAAAATTTTATGCCATGTCTTTTTTGTGCTGGTGATATGCTTCATTAAGGCCTGCAATAAATGACAGCATCTGGCGTGCGCCCAGTCTTTTTACCGCCGATGTTACGAAATGGGGTGGCAACGATTCCCAGTTTTCTGCCAGCGCTTCCAGGAACTCCTGTACGTGCCGCGCTGTCTCTTTCTGGGTGGTCTTGTCGGCCTTGGTAAACACCAGCGCAAACGGCACCTGCCACTCACCCAGCTGGTTGATAAAGTCCAGGTCGTTCTTCTGCGGGCTGTGCCGGCTGTCGATCAGCGCAAAAAGGTTCACCAGGTTCTCGCGTTTGCGAATGTAGGCGCCAATCATGCGCTGCCATTCCTTGCGCTGGCTCTGCGATCTTTTCGCATAGCCATAACCGGGGAGGTCGACCAGGTACCATTGCTTTTTGTCGGAAGATGTAATATTAAAGTGATTGATCAGCTGTGTTTTGCCGGGGGATGATGACACCTTGGCAAGTTCCTTCTTGCTGGTCAGCATGTTGATCAGCGACGACTTCCCAACGTTGCTGCGGCCAATAAAGGCGTATTCTGCACGGTCGGGAGCGGGGCATTTATCGACGGTCGGGCTGCTGACCAGGTAAGCGGCCTCAATGATTTCCATAATGCAAAATACGCTTAAGGCATTTAAGGCCTGTAATGGTGAGCGGAATCACCCTGCGCAATCGGCCTGCCACCATTACCTTTGCCGTCCATGACCAGATTTTCGCATGACCCGGTGAAGCCCTTTTCGGAACATGGCTCTAAAAAGGAGCAGGTGAGCCTGATGTTCGACAAGATCGCCTCTCGCTACGACTTCATGAACCGGTTCCTGAGCGCCGGCACCGATGTCGGCTGGCGCCGGGCAGCGATCCGGATGTTCCGGAATGACAGGCCGGCTGTGCTGCTGGACGTGGCTACGGGCACCGGCGACATGGCGATCATGGCCGCAAAGATGCTCCGGCCGGTAAGGATCGTCGGGATCGATATTTCGGAGAAAATGCTCGAACTCGGTCGCAAAAAGGTTGACCAGCAACAATTTGGAACGAAGATTGAGCTGCTAAGCGGCGACGCGGAGACAATAAATTTTGACGATAATACGTTTGATGGGGTAATGGTGGCCTTTGGTGTGCGCAATTTTGAGAACCTGGAAAAAGGCCTGAAGGAGATCCTGCGGGTGATGAAGCCGGGCAGCCAGTTGGTTGTACTGGAGTTCAGCAAGCCCAGGGTCCCCGGCATCAAGACGCTGTACAACCTGTATATGGGTATTGTTGCTCCCCAGGTGGCAAAATGGTTCACTCAGAACAAAAGGGCGTATGAGTACCTGAATGAATCAGCCAGAAAGTTCCCTGATCGCCAGCTATTTGTTGATATTTTAAAAAGAAATGGTTATTCCGATACCTTCCATAAACCACTAAGTCTAGGAGTATGTTGTATTTACAGCGGGCGAAAACCGGTTACCTGAGGCACGGAGTAATTCTCACGATCCTTTCGCTGTTCTCATTGGTGTCTTCAAGCCAGGAAGTGCTGAACATGGAGGACCATGACCAGAAGACCTATTATTTCGGGATCACACTGGGCCTGAACCAGGCCTATTTCCAGACGCACCATGACGCGTCATTCCTCGCGCAGGACGATATCAGGGTCATCGAAGCCATGAAGAACGGCGGCTTTGCGCTCGGGCTGCTGGCCACCACGCGTCTGTCGAACAGGTTCGAGCTCCGGTTCAACCCGCAGCTGATGTTTACAGAACGCAACATCTATTACAAGCTTTCCCAACCTGACATAGACCTGAGAACGGAGATCATCAAGAAAGTGGAATCCGTGATCACGACTTTCCCCGTGAACTTAAAATTCCGCTCCGACCGTATCGGGAACTTCCGCGTGTATATGCTGGCAGGCGGCAAGATGGACCTCGACCTCGCGTCGAATGCCAAAGCCCGCAAGGCGGATGACATGATCAAGATACAGCGGTACGACTATGGCGTGGAAGCCGGCTTCGGTTTCAATTTTTATTTTCCCAGCTTCATTCTTTCTCCCGAGATCAAGGTCAGTAATGGACTGAACAACCTGCACAGCCGCAATGAAAGCCTGATCTATTCGCGCCTGCTGGACAACATCCAGTCGCGCATGATCATGTTCTCCATCCACCTCGAGGGGTGATCAGAATTCAAATTCACGCCGGTGCATGTTCCACCTGATGCCCAGGTACACAACGGAAGTTGTTTTACGCACGCCCGCGAGCTTTTCGGTGCGCAGTACGGCATTCCCCTCCACGAACAGGTTCGGCCGCAGCTCGTAGGAAAGCAATGCTGACATATACCCGGTGCGTGCCTTTTCGCCGGACCCTATCTCGTATCCATACTCGCTGTTCCGGTAGGGCGGAATGTTGGGCAGGAAAATATTTCCCCCGTAGCTGATCTTCCCGGTGTCGCGTCCCTGTGCAAAAGTGATGGCCTTTAGCTGCACCATCAGTTTTTGCAACGGCTGGTACCGCATGATGCCGATCCATTCGTGGAAGCTGGCGCCGAGGGGATGTGCGAGCGGTTGGTTATAGTGTGTGTAATTGGCTACTGAATCGCGGTGCGAATAAGTAAATGGCCGCACGCGGTTCATTTCAAGCTGGAGGTCCAGGTTGTTGATGCCGAGTGCATCAACATATTTCGCACCAAGCTGGTACCCGAACTTATTCGCCCACCATCCTTTGTTGTCTTTGATCTCCTTCAGCACAAATTCATCCAGCAGCATCTGCCCGTAAAACTGGAAGCGCCTCGCCGCATTGGCTTTGAAATCTATCCCCGCGAGGGCATTATCGAAGCTGCCGGTCTGCTGTTCAATGGAGCGGTAAAAGATGACGGGATTGAGGTAGCCGAATTCAAAGTGGTCATTGCGGCCGAACACGATCGCCTCAAACAAGCCCACGTTCAGCCATTTGGTAACCGCAAGATCCAGGTGGTGCATGGCGGCATATTTCTTCGGGAACAACTGGTCGGCATTCAACCGGTGCGCGGTATTGAGTTCAAGGAACAGGTTCTGGTAATTGAATTTCCAGATGCGCGTGTTCAACTTCAGGAACAGCGCGCTGTTGGAAAAATCGCTCAGGAACAGGCTGCGGTGACCGTTCCCGATGAAGTGCCTGTCGTACCCGAACGCCACGTCGATAAAGCGGGTGATGCCGGCCGTTACATAGCCGCGCGCATCGAAATAATCATATCCTGTTGTTTTGAACTCCTTGTAAAAACCGGCACCGGGGACAGCGCGGTGTGCAGTTACCCATTCCCTTACGTAGTACGGATCGCGTTCTTGGTTGTCGGTGACGTACGCAGCAAAGCCAACCTTGTCCGCGATCCTGCCCCGCAGCGTTAAGCCGCGCGTGTTGAGAAAAATGTGGTCATCGCTGTTGCGCTCTGCACCGACGATGTACTGGAAGACCGGGTTTACGGACAGGTAAAAATCCTCAGTGGAAGCTTCATACAGGTTCGCCGGATTCCTGTAAAAGCGCCCGACCGGCCGGCGGCTGGCGGAAGGGAACGGCGCCCATTCAGGTGAAATGGCGAATGCCCTTTCGATGTTCCGCTGGTCAATGGAAGTAAGTCGCGCATCAGGAACGGTTTCAGCCGGTGCACCGGAATCACGGAGTGCTGCGGGCTGGTAATACAATGCCAGCTGCGGAATGAACTGTTCGCGGCTGTACGGTTTCGTCTTTGAAAAATTGAGGACGGAATCCTTCATGGCCTTGATCTCGAGCCTTTCCAACAGGTGTGATTCGGCAGATCCCAATGGAAGAAACGTGGTCTGTCCGAATGCGGTAACGGGTAAAACGAAAACCAGAAGTCTAACAAGGGTTTGTTTAATTTGCATGCACACCGGTTTAATGAAGAATGATGCAAAAATACCTGATAAAGAATATCAATATTGTAAATGAAGGAAGGATCATCGCCGGTGATGTGCTGGTCAGCGGCGGGCGCATTGAAAAAATCGGGACAGGAATTTCAATAAAGGGTACGGCTACGGAGATAAATGGCGAGGGTAAATTTTTATTGCCGGGTGTCATTGATGACCAGGTGCATTTTCGCGAACCGGGACTCACGCACAAGGCAGATATCGCTACAGAATCGAAGGCTGCCGTTGCCGGTGGCGTCACCTCCTTCATGGAAATGCCCAATACGGTCCCGCCGGCGCTGACGCACGAATTGCTGGAGCAGAAGTATGACCGTGCCGCGCACACTTCGCTGGCGAACTATTCCTTCTTCATGGGAACATCGAATGACAATGCCGATGAAGTGTTGCGCACGAATGACCGCAGGAAAGACGTGTGTGGCGTCAAGATCTTCATGGGGTCGTCCACGGGCCACCTTCTCGTGGACAATTACCTGGCGCTGGACCGCATCTTCCGCGAAAGTGAAGTGCTGATCGCCGCACATTGCGAGGAGGAGCCGATGATCCTGGCGAACCTGCAAAAGCTCAGGGCTGAAAAGGGCGCGCTGGAACCGGCGGATCATGCGGTCGTCAGGGATGCAGAAGAATGTTTCGCATCCTCGTTCAAGGCCGTGCAGCTGGCTATGAAGCACAACACCCGCCTGCATATCCTGCACATCAGCACCGCCCGCGAGCTGCAGCTTTTTACCAACATGCTGCCGCTGCAGGACAAAAGGATCACCGCCGAAGTGTGTGTGCACCACCTGCATTTTACGGCCGACGATTACCCGCACATGGGGAACCTTATCAAGTGCAACCCGGCCATCAAAGCGCCGGAAAACAGGGACGCCTTGTGGCAAGCATTGCTGGATGACAGGCTCGATGTGATCGCAACGGATCATGCGCCACACACCTGGGCGGAAAAGCAGGTGCCGGAAGGCTTTCGCTGGCCTGCAACGGAGCGGCAACAGGTAAGCGGCTGGGGTGAGACCGCGCATGCGGGGCTCCCGCTGGTGCAGCATTCCCTGATGCTGATGCTGATGTATTACCGGCAGGGAAGAATATCCCTGGAAAAGATCGCAGGGAAGATGAGCCACGCGGTTGCTGACTGTTTCCGTATCCGCGAGCGCGGCTACATACGTGAAGGTTACTATGCCGACCTGGTGATCATCGACCCCGGTACTCCGTACACTGTCTCCAAAGAGAACATATTGTACAAATGCGGGTGGAGCCCGCTTGAAGGAACCGTCTTTCCTGATTCGGTATCACATACATTTGTAAATGGCCGACTGGTTTATGGAAACGGGTCATGGGATGAATCTGTAAAAGGAATGCGCCTGGCGTTTGACAGGTAGGACAAATT
>DASUVB010000080.1:0-5515 GCA_036373835.1 Flavisolibacter sp.
CACCTGCATCCATCCGCTGCAGATGCCGATCTCGTAGGGCTGGAAGCGACGCAGCCATGGCGAACCTTCTGCACTGGAAGGCGCGATCACCACGGAACCCTTAAGGTCTTCCTTTGGCGTTGCGGGAGTTACCCGCTGCACGAACGGCAGCTTCCATCCTGCATTCACCAGGGTCATGTGCATGTTGTGTACCGCGCCATGAGCGAAGATCTTATCTGTTTCCTGCGAAATTGGTTGCAGCAGTCGTTGGGCTTTTCCAAGACTGTATGCGATGAGAACAGACGTTTTCCCCGCCGCCTGGTTGGTGCGGATCCATTGCCGGATGGAATCGTAGATCTCGTGCTGGGGTTTCCATTGATAGATCGGCAGCCCGAACGTGGATTCTGTAATGAAACGATGACAGCGTACGGGCTCAAACTGCCCGCTCAACCCGTCATTTTCAGTTTTGTAATCGCCGCTGACCACCCAGGTCTCACCCTGGTATTCCAGCCGTATCTGTGCAGACCCGATGATGTGTCCCGCAGGGAATAAAGTGATCCGGATGCCGTTCAGGTAGATCGTCTCGTTCCAGCCGATGGACTGGTATTGCCCGTGGCCGAGGCGGTATTCAAGAATGGGCCTTGAATCGTGGTGGCACAGGTAAAATTTGCTGCCCCAGCGTGCGTGGTCACTATGCGCATGCGTGATCAACGCTTTATCCACCGGCTTCCACGGATCAATATAAAAGCCGCCTTCACGGCAAAATAATCCTTTGTCCGTAAACTCAATTAAGGGCATGTTTAAAGATATACAATATAGAGGCCAGCCGGGAAGCGGGTGTGTCGCAGGTTATGCAGGGGGTCGCATGGGAAGGCGCTTACTGTATGAGGTTCTTTACACCGCCGAAGATCTTTACAAAATACAGGTGCTTGTTTTCAAAATAATCCAGGTTCATGTCTGAACCGCTTCGCAAGATGGGCTGAATATTAAACTGCGTGAACACGGTATTTCCTTTGCGCGAAAGATTGGAGGCAACATCGTCTTTTGTATCGAGCAGCAGCAGCGCGAAGCGCAGTACAGTCTCATAGCCGCGGAAGAACATGTCTCCCGGGTTGGCGGTCATTTTTGCAGCATATTCTTTGGCCAGTTGTGACTCGAGTGTGTTCTGGCGGGCATAGTAGAATGGCGTGCTGTACACGACCTCAACATCAGTCACCTTGCTGAAATTGAAATTGTCCCATGTCGGCATGCCGATGACGCGCACCGGGTATACGTCGTTGACAACGGAGAGTGCCTGCGTGAGCCGCATTCCGAACGATTCATCCAGGCTTCCGGCGATGCACACATTACGGCGGTTGCTGTCGAGATGCTGAACCAGTTGCTGTGCGCTGAAGTTACCAGGCAGGTCTACAAATTTTATCCTGACCGGCACCGACGCGGTCGTCTTTGCAAATTCAGTAAAGTAATGTTTCAATTGGTCTTCCTGCCCGCCGGGCCTCCTGAAAAAGATCACCTGGTCGAGGCTGTGGTATTTCTGGAGAAAGCGGTAGATCCCCTCTGCATGCGTCTGCAGCGTTGAATTGAGGACAACGAAGTAAGGGTTGTTGCCTACACCGGCATCATTTGGAAATGTTGCAGAAATAAAAGGGATGTTCATCCGCTGCGCTGCTTCGGCGATCAGCTTTGTTTCCGCGGCGTTAGATTGGGCTATAATCAGGTCGGTGCCTTCGAGCTGCGGGAGCGCCAGTTGCTGCGCAACGTTCCCGCCGGAACGGCTGTCCAGGATATGCACATCAAGCTGTGCACCCCGCTTCGCCAGTGAATCCAGGGCCAGCTGTGCACCGAGGTAAAAATCCAGACCGGGATTTACAAAGCGTGCGTAATTCTTTTCGTTGTACCTGAAGTTCCCGGTACCGTCAAATGCCGAATCAAGGTACAGGGGAGTAAATACTGCTATTTTCAGCGGCTCTGCCTGTTGCGCAAAGCCGGTGATGAAAACGAGATGCAGTAAAGAAAGTAAAATCGTTTTTTTCATATCGCACATTTGGATCGCGGTATTGTCATTCCCACTCGATCGTGGCCGGGGGCTTGCTGCTGATGTCGTACACCACGCGGTTGATACCCCGTACCGAATTGATGATCTCGTTCGAAACCGAAGCGAGGAAATCATAAGGCAGGTGCGCCCAGTCTGCCGTCATGCCATCAACACTTGTCACTGCCCGCAGCGCCACTACGAACTCATAGGTCCGTTCATCGCCCATGACGCCCACACTCCTTACCGGAAGTAAGATAGCCCCTGCCTGCCATACCGTTGCATACAAATGGTGATCCCGGAGGGCTTTAACATAAATATCGTCCGCCTGCTGCAACAGGGCTACCTTTTCCTCGGTCACCTCGCCCAGGATGCGGATCGCGAGACCCGGCCCCGGGAAGGGATGGCGGTTCACCATGTCTTCCGGAATTCCGAGCTCCAGGCCCACCTTGCGCACTTCATCCTTGAACAGGTAGCGAAGCGGTTCAACCAGGTTGAGATGCATTTTTTTGGGCAGCCCGCCGACATTATGGTGCGACTTGATGGTGACGGAGGGACCATGCACCGATACACTCTCAATCACGTCCGGGTAAATGGTTCCCTGTCCCAGGAATGTTACATCGCGGATCTTCTGCGCTTCTTCCTGGAATATTTCAATGAACAGTTTACCGATGGCCTTTCTTTTCTTTTCGGGATCGGTCCTTCCTTTAAGCTTGTCATAGAACTTCCTGCGGGCGTCAATTCCTTTGACATTCAGCCCAAGCTTGTTATAGGTTTTCAGCACGTTCTCGAATTCGCCTTTCCGCAACACACCGTTGTCTACAAAGATGCCATGCAGATTGTCACCGATCGCGCGGCTGATCAGGGTTGCAGCGACCGTGGAATCTACACCACCGCTGATCGCCATGACTACTTTACGATCGCCGATCTGCTGCTTCAGCGCAGCTACAGTATCTGAAATGAAATGCGCCGGTGTCCAGTCCTGGCTGCATCCGCAGATGTTGACAAGAAAATTGTGTAATACTTTTTTCCCCTCTATCGAGTGGTATACTTCGGGGTGGAACTGCAATCCATAGAGTGGCTTGCCTGCTGGTTTTTTCTCCCTGAATGCTGCAACCGGTATCGAATCAGTGGTTGCAAGCACTTCAAATACATCCGGGAGCTTCAGAATGGTATCACCATGACTCATCCAGACCTGCGAAGCCGGGATCAGGTTCGCCAGGAGCGGGTCATCTTTTTCCAGGTGCAAAACAGCACGGCCATATTCCCGCTTGCTGCTTTTTTCCACGCGCCCGCCGAATTGCTTTGCTGCAAGCTGGGCACCGTAACAGATCGCAAGAACCGGTGTTTCCCGGGCAAGCCCTGCAATATCGACCTCCGGTGCCTTTTCATCATTCACCGAGAAAGGGGAGCCCGACAGGATCACACCTTTCAGGTCGGGCGACGGCTTAAAGGATTTATTGAATGGAATGATTTCACAATACACATTCGCCTCTCTTACAGCACGTGCGATCAGTTGTGTATACTGGGAACCAAAATCAAGTATGAGGATCTTTTCGGTCATGGCCCCGCAAAAATAGGAAGGAAGCCGCGACCGGCTGAAAATTGCCTTTTTGATCGTGTAACTTCAGGAATGATTTAATAGTCTAACACCAAAACCGCTTTATGAGATTCGTTGTCATCCTGTTGCTCGTCTCCGCCGGCCTGTCATCCTGTAATTATTTTATCCGCGAAAGGGTTCGGGGTGACGGGAATATCGCGTCGCAAACCATATCAGTGGATTCGTTCCGCGATATTGACGCCAGCGGTGCTTTTACGATACGCCTGAGGCAGGACGCTTCCTCATCGGTGCGTGTGGAGACCGACCGCAACCTGATTGAATACCTGGATATTTATACGAAAGGCAATCGCCTGGTTATTGATACTAAAAGGAAATTCAACCTGCGGCCGACGCGCGAGATCATCGTGTACGTTACTGCCCCGCAATTTCGTGACATCGAAGTTTCGGGCGCCTGCAACATCAGGACCGATGCACCGGTCCGCTCCGATGGCGATGTGAACATCAGTGTCAGCGGCAGCAGCAATATCATGATGGACCTGTCTGCACCAAGGATCAACACAGACCTGTCAGGCAGCACTACGCTGCAACTGCGGGGCACTGCCCGAGAGTTTATCAGCGAAGCAAGCGGTTCTTCCGAGATCAGGTGTTTTGAATTGCTTACAGAAAATACGTCGCTCGACCTCTCGGGTGCATCCGATGCGGAAGTGTCTGCCAGCCGTATGCTCGACGTGGAGGCGTCCGGTGCCAGCAACGTGGTTTATACAGGTAATGCGGATGTAAAAAGCCATACTTCAGGAGCAGGCAGCGTCAAAAAGCGCGGTTAAACAGGTTTACTGATGCTGTCAGCGATACTTTGTACTTTCATGCGCGCTTATGCAGCCAACGAAGTACATTGCCCTGCTTTCTAACCCGGCAGGGAGCCACAAAACCCTGCAGACTGCGGAGAAAATTTCACTACTGCTGAAGCGTCACGGCGCCAGGCATTCTACCTTCACCAGGCTATGGCCTTCTTCATTTGATGCGTTCACCGAGGTGTGGCTCGTAGGCGGCGATGGTACGGTCAACTGGTTCATCAATCAATTCCCCGGTGTGCAGCTTCCGCTTGCCGTTTTCAATGCGGGCAGCGGTAATGATTTTCACTGGATGCTGTATGGCAATACCACCACCGAACAGCAGGTGGAACGCGTTCTTGCGGGTAACGTGTTGCAGGTCGATGCCGGTATCTGCAACGGCCGTTTTTTTCTCAATGGCGCGGGAATCGGCTTCGATGGCGCCATTGTGAAAGACCTGATCGGGAAGCGAAAACTTTCCGGGAAGGCGTCCTACCTGCTCTCCATCCTCAAGAACATTGTCGGTTATACGGAGAAGCCCTGTACCATCGAGATGGACGGCGAGGTAATACGGCAGGATTGCTTCATGATCAGCGTTGCTAACGGCCGGCGCTACGGCGGGGGATTTTATGTGGCTCCAAAAGCCCAGGTGGCAGACGGCCTGCTGGATATGATGGTGGTCGGCTCGATTTCACCCATGAAGCGTATCAAATATCTCCCGGTGATCGAAAAAGGCGAACACCTGGGGCTGCCTTTCATCACGTACCGGCTGGTACCCCGTGTGCGCATCACTTCGACGATGCCGGTCCACGCACACCTTGACGGTGAATACATGAGTGCTTCTGTTTTTGAAATTTCGATGCTACCAGGGCGATTTTCTTTCCTCGTATAAGGCTGCTTTACGGGGAACGAACAGCTTTGCCAGTAGCAGTCCTGCAATGAATCCGCCGATGTGCGCCGCGTATGCAACACCGCCGGCTGCCTCTTCGCCACCCAGGGTACCCATTCCGTTGATGACCTGGAACACAAACCACAGCCCGACGGCAACAAAGGCAGGCACCGAAACAATGCCGAAAAGGATCCAGACATGCACCTTGCGTTTCGGGTGCATCA
>DASUVB010000081.1:0-4710 GCA_036373835.1 Flavisolibacter sp.
CGATATCAAGATCAGCGCCCGGGATCAGTGGGCAGGGCTGGATGGAGCGCCACGCACCATTTACCTGACCGCCCATGCTCCGCTAGGAAAAAAGGATTACAAAACAACGGCCACATCCTTTTCAACGCCTGGCGAAAATCCGCGCGGCCGATCTTATTGGGAGAACTATACGGCTTCGCAGGCGCACCATGGCATTGGCCTGGCAGTGCTCAACGATCAAACGGGCTTGTATAACCGCTTTTCTGCAAATATTTCATATGCCTATCATATCGGCCTGTCGCCCCGTACGAATCTTTCGGCTGGTTTCGCCGGTGGCATCAGCAGGATCGGGTACGACCGGTCCAAGGCGACACCTGCAGATCCTAATGACCCGGCAATCCTCAATGGAAGCACTGTGATCAGCAGGATACGTCCTGATCTTACCGCGGGCGTCTGGTTGTATTCAGGAGAATATTTCGCAGGCATCAGCGCGCAGCAGGTGATCCCGCAAAAGGTTGCCTTTGGCGAGGACGTTCCGGGATTCAGCCTGGTGCCGCACCTGTTTGCAACCGCGGGCTACCGCTTCCTGCTCAACGACGATATCAATGCCCTTCCTTCTGTGATGGTGAAATACATTCCGTCCACACCGGCAACGCCGCAATTTGACGTGAATGTGAAACTGCAGTACCGAGACTTTCTTTGGGCAGGTGGCAGCTACAGGCTGGAGGACGGATATGCCGCTATGGTGGGCCTGAATGTGGCCAACGCGGTGAACGTGGGGTATTCTTACGATTTCACACGAACGGCACTGAATACGGTGAGCAGGGGTACCCACGAAATAATAATCGGCTTCCTGATTGGAAACCGATATGGAGATACCTGCCCCAGGAATGTCTGGTGATTACAGGCGTACCACTTTTTTCGGCGTGGTGTAGTTCCTGATGGTCTGCAGCTGTGTTTCGATCTCCTTCTGCGCCTGCGAGATCTCCTGGACCGATACGTCCGGGATGGCCGTTTCGCACGATTTCACTTTAGCAGTTGATGTTGCCGCAGCGTGGGTTTTTTTCAATTCCAGTAACATCTGCTTATAACACTTCTGGATGCTGTCAAGCTGGATCGCCGTGAGTGCCTGGTCCAGGTTGTTGTTCACGTAATTCCAGTTCACGTCATCATACTTCGCTTTCAGGTTCTGCTCGATGTTTTTCCAGTCCACATTCTTTTCCAACGCTTTCAGGTACTGCTGTTTTGCCATTTCCTTTTCCTGCCGGTTCATCGCATCCGCAATGCTGTTGTCGATCTCTTTCCACTGCAGTGTGGATACAACTTTTCTGGCGGCATCCACTGTTTTCTTTACCTGTGCCTTTTCCTCGCTGGTGAGCGCCATCTCTGTTACGTCGCCTGCAACCTGGATGAATTCCGGCGCGGGCTCGGGATTTGTCACAGGCCATAGCATAAGCGGTGCGGGTTCAGGCTGCGTACCGGTAACAGGAGCTTTTCCCGGCGTCTCCGTGACCGCCATAAGCGTTTTTACATCTTGTTTCACCGGTGTGACAGAGTGATCTTCCGCAGCATCTGTCGAATTAAAAACAGTGAACGGGTTCGCGAAGTTGTTGTAGGCAATACTGTAAGTTGCTTTCTTTTCTTCCTTCATGATCAGCACCGAGTTGAATGCGAGGATGCACAACAGGGCTGCAAGGACAGCTGCAAACTGGTTGAAGCTGAATTTTTTCTTTTTTTCCATACCTACAATTTTTTCGATGCGGGAAAGAAGGTTGTTTCTCCCGGTGGCGGCGATGGCAAAAATGTTCCGCGATGCAGAAACCTTTTCAAGTGTGAGCAGGGCAGAGGCATATCCCACTTTGTCATAACCGTATTGGAGCACCAGGTCGTCGCAGCACGCCTCGCGTTCCGCTTCAATGGCTTTCATAAACTGCTTGACAAACGGGTTAAAATACAGGATGGTATTGATGATGCTGATGGCCAGGTTGACCAGGTAATCGTAACGCCGGATATGCGACAGCTCGTGCAGCAGGATCGCCTCCGCCTGCTGCATGCTCAGGTTATTCAGTGCGGCGACCGGGAGCAGGATCACCGGCTTCAGGTAACCCACGGTAACCGGCGACACCACCAGGTGGGACACATATACCATCACTTTGCGCGTGATGCCCAGTTGTGCGGAGATCTTCTGAACAAATAAACGGTATTCAAGGTGCGCCTTTTCAATGCCTTCCCTGCGAATGCGTTTTACAAATTGCCAGTTGCGGAAAAGACGGAGCGACGGAAAGACCAGTAATGCGAGATATGCAAAAGATGCGGCGACCAGCAGCATGCTGAGGAAGTCACCGGAGCTGCCCGCGTCTGTGCTCCTGCGCAAAACGGCAGCTGCCCCCGTGCTGAAATAATAAATGGCGAGTGTGATGCAGAACCACGCGAAGCCGGTGAATACGGCTCCAACGGCAAGCTGGTATTTCTGGTGTGCAGAAAAACGGCGAACACTGGTGATACCAAGATATATGCACCAGAGCATGGCCATCTGCCAGAAACTGTTAAGGGTTGCCCACCCGAGCGACTGCAGGAAATGGGACTGGCTCAGATCAGCCATACTATTGTTTTTTCAGGTTGTCAAGAAGGATTTGTATCTGTGCCAACTCCTCGGCGGAGACCTTCTGGTCGCCGTTACCCAATGCCTGCAACACCAGTTGTGTTGATGATCCCCCAAAAAGAGAATCGATCATTTTATTCAGTAAATGCTTTTGTGTTTTTTCCCTATTTACGGCTGGCTGGTACACGTGGGTGCGCATGGATTCGTCGCGCTTCACCAAACCTTTCTCGTGCATGATCTGCATCAGCTTCAGGGTTGTGGTATATCCCACATCCTTTGATTTCGCGAGCTCCTCGTGTACCTCTCTGACTGTTGCCACATCCTTGTGCCACAGGATGTTCAGAATCTCGAGCTCACTTTCAGTTGGTTTGACATATTTCGCCATAGCTCAGAATTTCAAAACGAATATACGACCAATTTCGTATAGCCAAAACCGGCTATCCACATTTAGTTTTTATTAACAGATTTTAGCGATGGGCGGCTGAAATACGTGTTGCCTGCCGGGCTGCAGGGATAAATGGTGGCTGAAATTTACATAAGTGCAGACAACGCCTTCGGATATTTGTACTCTTAATTGAGTGACATGCCAAAGATCCTGACCGTTACTTTCAATCCCGCGATTGACAAAAGCACTACCATCAAAGCGCTGGCGCCTGAAAAAAAGCTGCGCTGCACACAGCCAAAATTTGAAGCGGGCGGCGGGGGACTCAATGTAGCCCGCGCCATCACCAGGCTGGGTGGCGATGCAACGGCGTTATTCCCGGCTGGTGGTTATTCCGGAAAGTTCCTCGTTGAACTGATGAAGCGCGAACGGGTACCGGTTGTCACCGTTGAAACGCAGCACCACACCCGTGAAAACCTGATCGTGCTGGACACATCCTCCAACAACCAGTACCGGTTCGGTATGCCCGGATCGGAGATCCTCCAGGCGGAATGGGAACAGTTATTGGATACGATCCGCGGGTTTGGAGCGGATTTCATTGTGGCCAGCGGGAGCCTGTCACCTGGCATTCCCGATGACATTTTCGGTCATATTGCAGGTATTGCCAAATCGCAACATGCCCGGCTGGTGGTGGATACGTCCGGCGAGGCGCTGAAGAAGGCCGCAGACGTTGGGGTGTATATGCTGAAGCCGAACCTGGGGGAGCTGAGTTCTCTTGTCGGAAAAGAGGAAGTAACCCACGAGGAAGTGAACGGGATCGCCCGCGAGATCATCAGCGGGGGCGGTGCTGAGGTGATCGTCGTATCCATGGGCGGGTCGGGTGCACGCCTGGTCACGAAAGACGAAGTGCACCACGTGACACCCCCGGTGGTCAAAAGACAAAGCACCGTGGGCGCGGGCGACAGCATGGTCGCCGGCATGGTCCTGTCCGTAGCAAAAGGCTGGGATATGAAGAAGGTGCTGCAGTATGGCGTGGCCGCGGGCACGGCAGCAACCATGAACCCCGGCACCGAATTATGCCGCCCCGAGGATACAGAACGGCTTTTCCGGATTATACAGGCATAAAAAAAAGTCCTCCTGGCGACGCCGGGAGGAACTTTTGTCTCTCACAAAGCAGAACTATCTTAATCAACTGAATTTGCTGAATGTGTCGCAGGTGGTGACACATGAATAGACTGCTCTATATGATTTTTCGCTGCACGGTCCTCATTATTTTTTGTGTCAAATACGTCCGCCAGGGTCGGGGCAATGACCAGTGAGACGATGGACATCAGCTTGATAAGAATATTCATAGACGGGCCCGAGGTGTCTTTGAATGGATCACCGACAGTATCCCCGGTCACTGATGCCTTGTGTGGCTCAGAACCCTTGTAGTACTTCTGGCCGTTGATCTCAACGCCCTTTTCAAAGCTTTTTTTCGCATTGTCCCAGGCGCCGCCGGCATTATTCTGGAACATACCCATCAGCACCCCGCTTACCGTAGCGCCCGCCAGGAAGCCGCCCAGGGCCTCGGGACCCAACAGGAAGCCAATAATAATAGGAGAGACAATGGCGATAGCGCCCGGCAGCATCATCTTTTTAATGGAAGCTTCCGTTGAAATAGCCACGCATTTATCATATTCCGGCTTTCCCTTTCCTTCCATGATACCGGGGATCTCCCGGAACTGCCGGCGTACTTCTTCCACCA
>DASUVB010000082.1:0-4813 GCA_036373835.1 Flavisolibacter sp.
TTCCAGGAACACGCGCAGTATGCACTCATTCTCAGCCTGGTCATCAGCATTGTTGTTGCCATTCTTGGCGTGATACCCAGCGTGTTCATCACCGCGGCGAACATCCTGTTCTTTGGCTTCTGGCAGGGCACTATCATCTCGTTCGCCGGCGAAGCGCTTGGCGCAGTAACAGCCTTCATCCTGTACCGGAAAGGGTTCCGGAAAAAAGTATCCTTCCAGCTGCACAAATTTCCGCGCGTGGCAAAGCTGGTGGAAGCAGAAAACACGAAAGCCTTTTTCCTGATCCTGGTGCTGCGGCTCATTCCCTACGTTCCTTCAGGACTTGTGACATTTGCTGCTTCTGTTGGCCGAGTCTCTACAATCGTATTCGGTGTAGCGAGTTCGCTCGGAAAGATACCTGCTTTAATACTTGAAGCGCTCTCTGTTAAGGGTGTTACTCTAATGTTTGATGTTTGACACCTTTCCACGGCCGCCGAAGTTATACGAAGGCGGCAAAGCTACGGTGCCCAGGGAAGTTTGATGTTTGATATTCGTGCATGTTCAACGTTAAAAGTTTAAGGTTAAAGGTGCGCATGCACTCAACATTTCTCATTCAACATTTAACATTCAACCTTCAACACTTCACTCCAGCACCGTGCGCAGCCAGCGCTCCGCTTCATCAACAGGAATGCCTTTTCGCGCTGCATAATCCTGGAGCTGGTCGCGGCCGATTTTGCCGAGGCCGAAATAATGGCTGCCGGGATGTGCGATGTACCACCCGCACACGGATGCAGGAGGGTCCATCGCCAGGCTTTCCGTTAGCGTGATGCCAATGTTTTCGGTGGCATTTAGTAAGGAAAACAGCTTTGTCTTTTCTGTATGGTCGGGGCAGGCGGGATAACCCGGTGCCGGGCGGATGCCGCGATACTCCTCGCGGATCAGCTGCTCATTCGTCAGTGTTTCACTTGCCTCGTAGCCCCAGTGTTCCTTGCGCACCTGCTGGTGCAGGCACTCTGCGAACGCTTCCACGAACCGGTCAGCCAGGATTTGCACCATGATCTTGTTGTATTCATCATGCTCCGCCGCAAAGCGGTCGATATGCTGGCGTGCGCCCTGTATGGTCACTGCGAAAGCGCCCATGTAATCCGTCACCTCTTTTCCATTGGCCGGGCGCACAAAATCCGCAAGGCTGTAGTTCGGCTGTCCGACGGCCTTTTTCATCTGCTGGCGCAGCATTTCAAGGCGAACTTCACCGTTACCGGTTTGCAGCGTGATCGTATCGCGGTTGTTGCTCAGCGCCGGCCAGAAGCCGATCACGCCGTTTGCTGTGAACCACTTTTCCCTGACGATCCTCTCGACGAGCTGCAACGCATCATTATGCAGCCGTGTTGCTTCAACACCGAATATCTTGTCGTGCAATACGTCGGGGAAGCGCCCGGGCATTTCCCAGCCGATAAAGAACGGACCCCAGTCGATGTACCGGGCAATGGTTGCCAGGTCAAACGCTTTCAGCACTTTCACGCCATCCACTTTAGGTGCCACCGGCCTGTAGTTCTTCCAGTCGAAATATTCCTTGGTCACCACCGCTTCATCGTAGGGGATCAGCACCTTGTACTGCTGCTTGTTCAGGAACTGTCTGCGCAGGCCTTCATATTCATGACGCGACTGCTGCAGGAAATTTTTTGACTCATCACCCAGCAGGTTTCCCACAACCGTTACACTGCGCGAAGCATCGAGTACGTGCACCACGCCCCTTTCATACTCCGGGGCGATCTTCACCGCGGTATGCGTACGCGATGTGGTCGCCCCGCCGATCAGGAGCGGCTGTTTCATATCACGTCGCTTCATCTCACGTGCTATGTGCACCATTTCATCCAGTGAAGGAGTGATCAGGCCACTGAGACCGATGATGTCGGCTCCTTCCTTCTGCGCCGTGTCAAGAATTTTGTCAGCGGGAACCATCACGCCCAGGTCAATTACTTCGTAGCCGTTACATCCCAGTACCACGCCAACGATATTTTTTCCAATATCATGCACATCTCCTTTCACTGTGGCCAGCAGCACCTTTGCTGCTCCCGCCTTTTCCTCGGAAATACCACCGCTTGCTTCCAGCTGCCGGAGCCGCTCTTCTTTTTCGGCTTCGATGTATGGTGTCAGTACCGCCACGGCCTTCTTCATGACCCGGGCGCTTTTTACCACCTGTGGCAGGAACATCTTTCCACTTCCGAAAAGGTCGCCCACCACGTCCATACCGGCCATCAGCGGCCCTTCTATCACGTCCAGCGGCTTCGGATACTTTTTCCTGGCTTCCTCGGTATCAAGTTCGATATAATCAGTAATGCCGTTTACGAGTGCATGCTTCAACCGTTCCTCGACAGAATTATTTCTCCAGGCCTCATCTTTCACTTCTTCCCTGCCCTTTGCTTTCACCGTCTCAGCGAATGACACGAGTCTTTCCGTCGCATCCGGTCGCCGGTTGAGGATCACGTCCTCGCACAGCTCGCGAAGCTTTGGCTCGATCTCATCATACACCACCAGCTGGCCGGCGTTCACAATACCCATATCCATACCCGCACGGATGGCGTGGTACAGGAACACGGAGTGTATCGCCTCGCGCACATGGTCATTGCCGCGGAATGAAAATGAAACGTTGCTCACGCCACCACTCACCTTCACCAGCGGCATCCGCTGCTTGATAGCACGCGTGGCCTCAATAAAATCAACCGCGTAGTTGTTATGCTCCTCTATGCCGGTGGCCACCGCAAAAATGTTCGGGTCAAATATGATATCCTCGGGATCGTATCCAACAGTTTCGGTCAGGATCCGGTATGCGCGATCGCAGATCCTGATGCGACGCTCCAGCGTGTCGGCCTGTCCCTGCTCATCAAAAGCCATCACCACAACAGCCGCGCCGTATGCCTGGCAGGTAAATGCCTGCTCGATGAATTTCTGCTCTCCTTCCTTCAGCGAAATGGAGTTGACAATGCACTTGCCCTGCACGCATTTCAGACCGGCTTCGATGATCTCGAAACGGGAGCTGTCGATCATCACCGGGATCTTCGCGATATCGGGTTCTGCCTGCAATAAATTCAGGAAAGTGGTCATGGCCTGCACGCCATCCAGCAGCGCGTCGTCCATGTTCACGTCGAGGATCTGTGCGCCGTTCTCCACCTGCTGGCGGGCAACGCTCAGGGCTTCCTCGTATTTATTTTCGCGGATGAGTCTTGCAAACTTCTTTGAACCGGTGACGTTGGTCCGCTCGCCGACATTAATAAAATTTGATTCAGGCCGGATCGTAAGCGCTTCTAAGCCGGCGAGGCGCAGGTAAGGCTGTATCGTTGTCATAATTCCTGTGCTGTTGCTGCACCTGCCGTTTGGTACCGGGCAGGTTCTGTTTCAGCGTCATTCTCATTTAAAGTTAAATTCCTTTCGGGAAGCGGTCGTGGGTGCAGGTCCTTCACGTGTTTGGCAATGTGCCGTATGTGATCGGGCGTTGTTCCGCAACAGCCTCCAACGATGTTTACAAAACCATCGCGCGCCCATTCCTCTATATAGTGCGCGGTATCTTCCGGATGTTCATCATATTCACCCATGGCATTGGGCAGGCCTGCATTCGGGTAGGCGGACGTGTAGCATTCGGCGATCTGGCTCAGTTCCTCGATGTGTGGCCGCATTTCGCGCGCTCCCAGTGCACAGTTCAGGCCAACGCTCAGCGGCTTTGCATGCCTGATGGAATTGTAAAACGCTTCCAGCGTCTGCCCGCTCAGCGTACGGCCCGACGCATCGGTGATGGTGCCGCTGATCATGATGGGCAATTCCTTCTTACCGGTATCCCTGAAATATTTTTTGATGGCGAATATGGCAGCCTTGGCATTCAGCGTATCGAAGATGGTTTCAACCAGCAGCAGGTCAACCCCGCCATCAACAAGTCCTTTCACCTGCTCGTAATAAGCGGCCACGGCGTCATCGAACGTGATGGCCCGATAGCCCGGGTTGTTCACATCGGGCGACAGCGACAATGTTTTATTCAGCGGACCAATAGCCCCGGCTACAAATTTTTCTTCCCCCGAACCAACCATGCTGCACGCTTCTTTCGCGATCTGCGCCGCTGCCACGTTGATCTCGTATGCAAGGGATTCCATGCCGTAATCCGCCAGCGAGATGCGTTGTGCATTGAACGTATTGGTCTCGATGATGTCGGCACCCGCTTCCAGGTATTTACCATGGATCTCCCGAATAATATCGGGTTGTGTCAGGCACAGCAGGTCATTATTTCCCTTCACATCCGACGGCCAGTCACGGAAGCGTTCGCCGCGGTAATCCGCCTCGGAAAGCTTATAATGCTGGATCATTGTTCCCATGGCACCATCGATAATGAGTATCCTGTGCCGGAGCAGGTCCCTGATATCCATAACAAAAATTTTAAAAGGCGAATGGTCTGCGGAACGCAATTGCTAAACGAGGAGCCGTGAAGGTCAACGTTTATTAGTTCCGTTAAGGCCGAACAATAAACAAATCCGCCTGAACTGCAAAAGTAGCGTAACGGGGCCGCACCAGGAAATTATTCTTACCTGCCGCCCGGGACCTCTAACCGCCAACTGTAACGTTTACCGGTTTACGTAACTGTCCACGGGAAGCCTGTTCTGGAGACTCCGGGCCAGCGTCATTTCGTCGGCGTATTCCAGCTCACCGCCGAAGGCGATGCCGCGGGCTATTGTAGTGACGCGGATACCCTGCGGGAATTTCTTCTGGATGTAGTATATCGTGGTGTCGCCCTGGATCGTCGGACTCAGTGCGAAGATCACCTCCTGCACGCCGCCGGCCTGCACCCGCT
>DASUVB010000083.1:0-15198 GCA_036373835.1 Flavisolibacter sp.
GGGCAGTGGGCTTTGGCGTGCTGCATATCATTTATGGTTTTGTGATGTGGTGGCGTTACGAAAGAACACCCGAAACAGATTTAAAATGACATGCCTGTGAACAACCCCATATCCGGACTGAATAAAATATTTGACAACCGCGTGCGCCTTGGTGTGATGAGCGTTCTTGTTGTCAACGAGGATGTCAGCTTCAATGACCTCAAGCAGATGCTCGAGGTGACGGATGGCAACCTGGCCACGCACCTCCAGACGCTGGAAGAAAATAATTTCATCAAGGTGCATAAGGGGTTCGTGGGTCGCAAGACCAATACCACGTATTCCATTACAAAAGTGGGCGCGCGCGCTTTCCAGGACCACATCGAAGGACTCGAGAAAATGATCAGGGGAACCCGGTAATTTTTTTTGTACTTATACTTTGAAATACAAAGTACTTTTTAATATGGACACAAAAGAAAAAATCATGAAGCAGGTCCGGTTCATTTTGGTGATGTTCATCATCGCGCTCGTGGTCAGTGGCGCTACTGCCATACCCGTGGATCCGCAGCTCAGCTACCTGTTGCGGTGGTTCCCGCTGGAAACTCCGGCGCATCAATGGATCTCCCGCGTGCTGCATGCCTACAGGGAGGTGAACGAAAAACATCCCTTCCTTCTGTATGGCTATGACTGGCTGGCCTTTGCTCATTTCATCCTGGCGATCCTGTTCACAGGTCCGTACCGCGATCCCGTTCGCAATATCTGGGTCATTGAATTCGGGATGATATCCTGTGTGCTGGTTTTGCCCCTCGCGGGCATCGCCGGTTATTTCCGTGGTATCCCATTGGGCTGGCAGCTTATTGACTGCTCGTTTGGCATTGTTGGCTTCGCGGTGCTGTTCACCTGTTATCAACTCATCAAAAAATACATCCTTCTTCAAAACATCAATTAATGGAAACAATCATTCAAAGCGCCTGGTCCAAAAGCAAGCTGCTTGTGAAAGGCCTCATCATCGGTATCCTGGTACTCCTGCTGCAAATCCCGGCGTTGTACGTGCGCGAGCTGATCGACGAGCGACAGCAACGGCAAAAGGAGGCGATCACGGAAGTAAGCGATAAATGGGCAGGACGGCAAACGATCGCGGGTCCCATGGTGGTGCTGCCCTACTGGAACGATGCGGATACATCGGCAGGACGCAAGAGACAAAAAGAGCTCGCGTACTTCCTGCCGCACCAGCTGAACATTCATGCAACGGTAACGCCCCAGGAAAAATACCGCGGCATTTACAAGGTGATGCTCTACCGTTCGAAAATCAGGGTCTCCGGTCATTTCCGCGAAGCAGACCTCGCCAAGCTTAATATTGATCCGCAATCTGTGCTTTGGAACGAAGCATACCTGCGGTTTGACCTCAGCGATCTGAAAGGACTTCACGAGGAAATGACCATGACGTGGAAGGACAGGCAGTATGCACTGTCGCCACAGACCACAGACGCAACGTCGTCAGTTAACGGACTGTATACACCACTCGCCATCACGGGCATCGGGGATCTGCAGAACGCAACATTTTCCAGCGACCTGTCGCTCAATGGTTCAGAACAACTGCGGTTCACACCCCTGGGCAAAGTCACCAAAGTGGACCTTGTTTCCACATGGCCGCACCCCAGCTTCACCGGCAATATCCTGCCGCAGGTATCCCATGTGAAAGATTCCGGCTTCACTGCGCAATGGAAAAGCCTAGCACACAACCGCAGCTTTCCGCAGCAGTGGAAAAACCAGGACTTTATCCTGGCAGCGCCGGGCCATATGGCGGTTCCGGAAGCCAGGAATGTGGCCGCTTTCTCGTTTGGCGCAGACCTGTTCGTGCCGGTCAATGCCTATCAAAAGACCGAGCGTTCAGTGAAATATGCGGCGCTGTGCATCCTGCTCACTTTCGCGGCATTCTTCCTGATAGAAACAACGAACCGGAAGTCTGTGCATCCCTTCCAGTACGCGCTGGTGGGCCTGGCGCTGATCATGTTCTACACGCTGCTGCTCTCGTTTTCGGAATACATTGGCTTTAACCTGTCCTATGCCATTGCGTCTGTCTGCACCATCATGCTGATCGGCTGGTTTGCCCGGAGTATTTTATCATCCATGCGGCTGGCCACCATCCTGTCCACGGTGCTGGTGCTGATGTACCTGTATGTATTTACCATCCTACAGTTGCAGGATTACTCCCTGCTCTTCGGAAGTATCGGGTTGTTCATCACGCTGGCGGTGGTAATGTATTTCTCCAGGAAAATCGAATGGTGACCATGGTATGCATTTTATGCCTGATACTATATCAACTCATATTAAATCCAGCACAATGACCAGCCGCAAATTTTCCGTTCGTGAACGGGGTAACAGCTTCGCATATGCGTGGGCCGGGATCAGGACGTTTTTCAATAATGAGCATAATGCGCGCATTCATCTTGCACTAACGGTGGCTGCCGTGGCAGGGGGATTCCTGCTTGATATAGCGCGGTCCGACTGGATGATCCTGATAGTGGTGATCGCCATGGTATGGGCGGCGGAGCTGTTCAATACGGCTTTAGAGAAGATCATGGATTTTGTTTCACCTGGAAAGCATCCGCAGGTGAAAATGGTGAAGGACCTCTCGGCTGCTGCAGTGCTGGTATCTGCGTTAGCTGCGGTCATTTCAGGGTGCATCATTTTTCTTCCCAAAATTCTCAAGTGATGAAACAACTTATGAAGACGCAGGTGTTGCGCAGGCTGTATTTCAGCCGTACCGAAATGGAGCAGGTCCTGATCCTGTCGTGCCTGTTCAGCATCTGCATCACGATTATCCGCGTGTTGTATACAAGCCAGCTGATGTTCGTCTGGCTGCAATGGAACCTGTTCCTTGCAGTGGTGCCTTACCTGATCACGCGAAACCTCGGGTCAGTCAGCAAGCCGGTCAGCCGCTGGCGGCTGCTGGTCACGGCAGCAGTGTGGCTGTTGTTCATCCCAAATGCTTTCTACATCATCACCGACCTGTTCCACCTGGTTGAGCGCGACCCTGTACCGTTGTGGTTCGACCTTGCGCTGATCCTGTCTTTTGTATGGAACGGGATCATTCTTGGTATCCTCTCGGTGAGACAAATGGAGATGGCGCTGGAGCAACGCTTCCGGCTTCCCAGCGAATGGGTATTCATTTTGCCGGTGATGTTCCTGAATGCACTGGGGGTTTATATTGGCAGGGTGCTCCGGTATAACAGCTGGGATATCCTGGCGCGGCCTTTTTCGCTGATCTCCGATATTGGCTACCTGCTGGTGCACCCCGTCCGCAACCGTGATGACTGGAGCATGATCATCTGCTATACGTTGCTGATGACGATCATATACGTGACGGTCAAAAGGATCGGGAAAACAATAAAGTAAGGAGGCGCCGTGCCTCCTTACATATATCCGGGGTTAGAAATCAAGTCCCATTGCGAGGTAGGTCTGCGGCTTCCCTTTGAAGAAGCCGTCCATCTGCCACGCCACATCGAAACGCAAAAAGTATCCAAGCAGTGTGCTGCGGGCGCCAAAGCCGTATCCTCCTGCCAGCGGGCCAATGCCACCGGCTTTTGTTTTTATGGAAATTCCCGGCGCCTGTGCGCTCTGGTAAACGATCGATGGCCGTTCGAAATTATCGTACTTGCCATTCCACGCCGTACCCAGGTCAATGAACTGTACAAGCTGGAAGTTCCGCAGGAATGCATTGTTGATCGGTTTATTGAACAGCGTGCTGAAAACCGGCAGCCGCACTTCGCTGTTGAACACCACGTTGTTGTTTCCGTTGGCAATGTTCTGTATAAAGCCGCGCAGGTTCAGGGCCAGTGACTGGTAGGCATAGGAGTTATCAGGATCGGGCGAAGGACTCGGGTTGAAGTAACGGTATTTGCCGGTGGGATTTCCACTGGCATCCACTTTCTGGTTCTCCCGCAACTTCAGCCAACCGTCAACACCACCCAGGTAATACACCACTTTCTGGCTTCCCCAGGAAAAATCGCCTGCGGCGCGCACGGCCCAGATCAGGTTGCGATAGATCGGCAGGTAGTGCCGCGCATCGAAGCCTGCATTGAACAGCGACTTGCCATCGGTCTGCCGAACTTTGCTCATGTCCGAGAAGAAATCGATGTACGTTTTCCAACGTAGCCCGTGCCAGATATTCAGCGCCGGGTTCAGCGTGTTGTCGTGGATGTATTCGAAGGTGAACTGCGCATAGGTTTTTTTAATGTCCGGCTGCAGCAGGTTCTGCTTGTTGATGCCGGGGAATATGGACCGGTCGAAGCGCGGTCCCACGGTAAAGCGTACGCTGCGTACGCGATCCAGCGGGTAGCTGAATTTTGCCAGGTAGTAATTGGAATGCTGCTTCAGGATGGGCCAGAAGCTCGGGCTTGTCTGGCGGCCGTTCGTGGTATCCACCGGCGCTTCTGTGCTGCTGCGATAGTAAATGATGCCCCAGTCAAGCCGGCGTTTGAGGTTCGTGAGCTGGAAGAGAACATCATTGTCGCGCAGGTTGGGTGCCAGCCGGAAGCCTCCCGCAATCTTGTAGTCCTCGAACAGGTCCAGCGTTCCCAGGCGCAGCAGCCCGTTGAGGTCATTCCCGTTCGACGGGTCAATAGGTCCTGCACCACCACCATATGGCTGGTACTTGTTGATCACAAAAACAGAGTTGTTCAAACCCGCCACCACGTAATCGTTGAAGAAGCGCGCGGGCCGGTATTCATACAGCTTGGCCGTGGAGAGCGGCGTGGTTCCCGGCAGGTTTTCGGCAGTAAACACTTTACCGAGCTGCGAGGAATCGCGTTTTTCATCCTGGAATTCGTTCTGGAAGAAGTCATCCTGTTTTTTCGCGCTGTCGGAAACGGGCGCCTGTATCTGCCGGTCTTTTCCGGCGGCGATCCGCAGGCGGTCCATCTGCTTCTTCATGTATTCCGTTGGTTTTGCAGAAACGTTGCGGCGCCGGAGGGCATTCTCGTCCACCTTCAGCCTGTACAGGAATTTGTAAACACCCTGGCGCGTTACTTCACTCACCAGGTTGGCATCGCCGGCTGTCCTCGTCTCAAGAAGGCTGCTCTGGTAGTTCGTGATCGGGAATACATACGTGGAGTCGGTTGTAACCGACACATAGCCCACCGAGTCAACGTCCGTCTTGTTCCATTCCGTCAGCAGGCTGTCCACTTCTTCTATCGATGGATTCCGGATCACTTCATCACCGATGAAAACAAGCGTATCCAGCCCCGCGCGATCCGATTTAAAGAAACCTGCATAGCGGTTCGTGATGCCGTTTTCGTCGCTGAGGAACGTAAAGTGCTGCACATTGTATTGCGAGGGGAAGCGCGCGTTGCCCAGCTGCACGTTGGTGAGCTGCGAGATCTGCTTGTACTCGGACTGGTTCCAGTTGTCAATCAGGAAAATATTATAGGGATGCGCCGTTACGGCTGTGTCCTGGTTGGCGGCATCAGGGGACGGGCGGTTGCTGGAGAAGATAATACCTGTCTTCCCGGGAAACGCCACGAAGGCAGGGTCGAGGTCATCATACACGTCATTGGTAACCTGCTCCACCGTCTGCCGGTCAATCTTGTAGACGAAGATGTCGGTATACCCACCTTTGACAGCACTGATCAGGAGCGTGTTTGCATCCAGCATGTACTTCATGTCCTGCACCTGGTCGAACATCGGCAGCTCCTGTTCCTTCACCGTTTTGATACGCAATGCGGCATCATATACGAAAAGCTTGATCTTCCCCTCTTCACTGTAAATGCATGCGAGGCGTGTGCCCTTTCCATCCCAGGCCAGGATGGGGTAGTTGGGATTCATTTCGTCTTCCCGCGTGCGAACGCCATATTTCAGCAGGACCCTGCGGTTAACAAAGTTTTCATTCAGCACCACGCTGTATTTGCCCTGTTTGAACTCCACTACGGCATACGTATAGCTGCGCGCGTTGGGATTGGCATTAAAGCGGAAGAAATCTTTCTTTCCCACTTCTTCCACAACCGAAAGCTGTCCCTTGGGCATCAGGCGGCGGGCACGGATATCCTTGTAGTACATGTCCGACATCTCGCGCATGAAATCTTTCAGCACCTCCTTGAATTTTTTCTTGGCGATGCGCTGCGTGGCGCCGTTGAGGTTTTTGTAAATGCGCGACAGGTAGAGGAGGTACGTTGTCTTGCTACGGCCATACTTATTCCCGAAATAGTACCAGAAGCCATGTCCTGCCACCTCGGGTTTTTTAAAAGCGAGCTGGTAAAAGTTCTTGTATTCGCCACTGAGAAGGGCGTTTTTTAACTGGTCGTCGAGGTTGGGATTCCATTCTTCAGCCGCATAGGAAATATAGCCGTCGGTGAGCCACTTGGGCAGGTCGAGCAGCGTCTGGTTCGCGGCGAATTCACCGAGATCGTCCCCGAAAAGCAGGTTGGCCACCAGCACGCCGGCAATTCCCTGGCGGATCTGCTTGCGCAGGTTGTGGTGGTTGGCGTCGAAGTAGATCAGCATCTTGTTGTTCACCAGCTTGGTGACGCCGCCGGTATTCTGCCAGTCGACACCAAGCCCGATGTTGGATTGCTGCATCTCGTCAAAATTGTTGTACACGACAACATTGGCACGGCGCTGCAGGCCATATTCGATAAATTCTTCCAGTTGTGGCAGTTCCTTTTCAGCCACCTGCGCCACGTACTTGCCGATCTCAAGTCCGTCCTGGCTGAAATAGGTGTTGAAATTATCTGTCTGGTAGTATTTCCAGCTGAATTTCTGGTACTGGACGCGGTTCTTTCCGAATTCTACCGTGTTCACCTGGGCATGAACCGAAAGGGCAGCGGCGAAGACGACAACAGCAAGGCCGATCGATTTCTTCATAATGTGTTTAGGATTCCTGATTTTAAGCTCCCGGACCGGAATAGTAAATTGCAATTAAAAATACGAAAAAGCAGCATGTTAACTGTTCAGCCGTTTACCTTCAACCCCGTCCAGGAGAACACCTACATCCTCTACAACGAACAACTCCAGTGCTGTATTATTGACCCCGGCTGTTATTTTGCTTCCGAGGAAAAGGAGCTGCGCGATTTTATCTCCGGATCAGGGCTGACACCGGTCCTGCTGCTGAACACCCACTGCCACCTCGATCACATTTTCGGGAATAAATTCATTTACGATACTTACGGGCTGGAGCTGCACCTGCACCCGCTCGAGAAAGCGGTACTGGAGTATGGCCCCGCGGCCGGGCAAATGTGGCAGCTGCCGTTCGTCAATTATGACGCGGAACTGAAGTTTCTGAACGAAAATGATGTCATCCGTCTCGGCGATGAGGAACTGCAGGTACTTTTCACCCCGGGTCATTCACCCGGCAGCGTTAGTTTTTACAGCAGGGACCATAAATTCCTGGTCAGCGGGGACGTACTGTTCCAGGGCAGTGTCGGCCGGACCGACCTCCCGGGTGGCGACTTTTCAACCCTGGAAAGCAGCATCAAAACGAAATTATATACGCTTCCTCCCGAGACTATTGTCTACCCCGGGCATGGCGAGTCCACCACCATTGGTGACGAAATGAAGACAAATCCCTTTGTGCGCATGGAGTGATCAGGGATAATTGGGACTGGTGGCGCTTTCCTCCGGCAGGCGCGGCGCGCCGAAGAATTTGCCGATCAGCGGCAGTCGCCCGAATTCCTTTCTTTCCGTTTTGCTGATGAACCACAAGAAGAGGACCAGCAGGAATAATCCCACACCGTGAACGGCCCAGTCACTGGGAATAAAGTACCGCGCGAGCTGGTGGATGCCAAACAGGAACACACAGATGAGGATATAGCCTGTAAGCTTTTTCCAGGCGTACGGGATGGGGTAGTATTTCTGTCCCAGTGCGAAGCTGGAGATCATCATGAAAGCGTAGCAGCACAACGTAGCGATCGCGCTCCCGAAAAAGCCGATCAGGGGTATCAAAAGGATGTTAACAAGGATCGTGATCGCCGCACCTGTGAGCGTAATGGCGGCACCCCAGGTGTTGCGGTCAGTGAGCTTGTACCAGATGGAAAGATTGTAGTAGATGCCCAGGAACACCTTTGACAACGCCAGGATGGGAACCACCATGATCCCCAGGGCGTATTCCTTGTGCGTTGTGGTCAAAGCTTCCTTCCAGATGTCGAGGAACAGCACGATAAAAAGAAAGCAGATGCAGCAGGCAATGACGAAGAACTTCATCACCCGGGCATAGGTCGCCGGCGCGTTCTTTTCGCGGGACTGCTGGAAAAAGAATGGCTCCGCACCCATGCGGAACGCCTGGATGAACAATACGATCAGGATGGCCAGCTTGTAATTGGCGGAGTATATGCCCACGGCCGATTTGGCCTGTTCCACGGTACCCTCGTACAGCCGCAGCAGCAGCTGCCGGTCGATTGTTTCGTTGATCATGCCACCAAAGCCGACGATGATCAGCGGCATGGAGTACCGGATCATATCTTTCCACAGGCGTTTATCAAACGACCAGTCAATTGCAAGAAATTCCTTAGCCAGCAGGAACATGGTGGCGACACTGGCGATCAGGTTGGCAAGGAACACGTAGCCGATATCCAGCTTGATGCCTGTGTATTTGGGAAATATCCAGAAGAAGAAGAGTTGCAGCCCGATCGTCAGCAGGATATTCGCGATGCGCACCGCGGCGTATTTCCGGGGACGGTTCTGCTGCCGCAGCAGTGCGAAGGGAAGTGCTACCAGTGTGTCGGCAGCAACGATCAGTGCCAGCCAGGTGATCCACTCGGGGTGTTCTCCCACTTTCATGAAATCGGCAATGGGCTGCCGGAACCAGACCAGGACCGCTGAAAACATCAGGGTGGTAATGAGCAGTGAGATAAAGCCGGTTGAATACACGGCTCCCTTTTTGTCTTCCTGCTGCACATACCTGAAAAAAGTGGTTTCCATTCCATATGTGAACAGGATGTTCAGCAGGGCCGCATTGGCATAGAACACAGCCACATCACCATAGCTGGACGTTCCAAAAAGGTACACGTGCAGGAAGGTCAGCAGGTAGTTCAGGAACCTGGCAGCCACACTGCTTAACCCGTACCACATCGTCTGCCCTGCCAGTTGCTTGATGCTTGCCAATGATTATTCTTTAGATGAGATGGACAAATTTAATGTGCCGCCGTCACTCTGCTGTTATTGCCTGAAACGCGGGTTGTTTAAAAAAGTGGAATCCGTAAGCGTGCGGATAAACGCTACCAGTTCGTTTTCCTCCGCCGTTGTCAGCGGGATGCCATTTACGAGCTGCGGATCCAACGTTGGGCTTTGTATGACGCCCGACCGGTAGTGCTGGATCATCATCCGGAACACACTGAGCCTTCCGTCGTGCGCATAGTAGGAGGTCAGTTCCGCATTGCGCAGGCTGGGCACCCGGAATTTCAGGGAATCCGCGCTGCTGTTCGTCACCCGCATACGCCCGTAGTCATTCAACCCGGCATCCACCGGCAAGCCGGTATTCCTGTACGTGAAATCGGTGAACAGCGGTTCTTTATGGCACGAATTGCACTTCGCCTTAAAAACGTTGTAGCCGCTTTGTTCTTCCGGTGTAAATGTTGCCTGTCCCCGGAACACCTTGTCGTATTTCGAATCCGCGCTGACAAGGCTAATGAAGAACTGCTCCATCGCCTTGTAGATCCTGTCTTCAGTGACGGCCTGGTCGCCGAAAGCCTGCCGGAATAACTGCAGGTAGTACGCATCCTGCTTGATCTTGCTGATGATGCCGGGAATGGTTTCCGCCATTTCCTGCGGATGGGTGATGTGCGCACGGAACACTTCTGCAAGTGAACCGCCGCTTCCGTCCTGGTTGAACACGGGATACCAGGCCAGGTTGAACAGCCCCGGTGCATTGCGCAGTGTATGCGAATTATTGTACCCGTGGCTGCGATCGTGTTCGAACGTGGTGAAGGCGGCCACAGGCTGGTGACAGGAGCCGCAGGGAAACATGCCGTCAGCGGAGAGACGTCCATCGTAAAACAGCTTTCTTCCCAGGATAAACCCATCTTCCGTCAGTGGGTTTGCAGAAAAATTATGTACCGGTTGCGGGAAACCCGGAGGCACCACGAAATCAAGATACCTGATCTCACGGTCCGCCTGCCGGCGGCAGGATTGCAGCAGCGCCGATCCGCCCAGGATCATTGCTGCTAGAATAAGAAACAGTAGGGCTGCGCGCATCTGGCAGCTAAACTACCAAAAATGCCTGTCCGCTCAAATGAAGTCGCGCGGGCGGAACCTTTTGCGTTCCTTCTTTTTTTCCGATGAACGTTTCTTCTCTTCGATACGGCGTTCCTTCGCTGCTTTAGACGGCCGCGTGGCGATGCGCAGTTTTTTCTTTTTGAGGGCGTGGTCCACGAGGCTGTTGATCTTTTCGATCGCTTCTTCGCGGTTGGCAAGCTGGGTACGATGCACCTGCGATTTTACCACGAGCAGTCCTTCGGCGTTGATGCGGTTCGAGAGCTTTTCAGCGACCACCTGTTTCTGTACATCATCCAGCAGGGCGGATGCAGCCACGTCGAGGTATGCAATGACCGCTGTTTCCACCTTGTTGACATTCTGGCCGCCTTTGCCTCCGCTGCGTGTGGTAGTAATTTTTATTTCAGGTGCAAAGTTGATCATGTTGAAACCGGTGCAAAAATCGTACTTCCTGAACTTTATTAACTTGGATGATGCGCGTCGTGATCCAGCGGGTATCTTCCGCATCTGTAACGGTCGCCGGGGAAGTTACCGGCGCGATCGGCAGTGGGCTGCTGGTGCTCGTCGGGATCGTGGATGCCGATACCGATGCTGACATTGAGTGGCTCAGTAACAAGATCACCAACCTGCGGGTGTTCAATGACGATGCGGGCGTGATGAACCTGTCTCTCCTTGATACCGGCGGAGACATCCTGGTGGTCAGCCAGTTCACGCTGCACGCTTCCACGAAGAAGGGCAACAGGCCCGGGTATGCGGCAGCCAGCCGGCCTGAAGTGGCCATCCCGTTGTACGAGAAATTCATCGCAAGGCTGCAAATGGATTCAGGCCGACCCGTGGCGACCGGTATCTTTGGGGCGGACATGCAGGTGCACCTTGTCAATGACGGCCCGGTAACGATCATCATTGACTCGAAAAACAGGGAATGAATCCATGACATCACGAAGGGATATTGAATCGCGCAGGGACCTGGAGGACATGCTGGCCGGGTTTTATGAAAAGGCATTTGAAGATGACAGGATCGGCCGCTTCTTTACCGAGGTGGTGCCACTGGATCTTTCGACACACCTGCCGGTGATCACCGACTTCTGGGAAGCGATCGTATTCGGCGCAAGGACCTATTCGAAAAATGTGATGCAGGTACACCAGCACATTCACCAGCTATCCGCTATCCGTAAAGAACATCTCGACAGGTGGGTGCAACTGTTCACGGGCACAGTGGAGGATATGTATGCAGGGCCGAACGCCGAGCTGGTGAAGCACCGGGCGCGTTCCATTGCCACGTTAATGGACATCAAACTGAATCATCAAAAACCAGGCATATGACCATCCGGGAAGCACAGGACCGCGTGGACGAATATATCCGTACGACGGGTGTCCGTTATTTTTCAGAACTCACCAATACGGCCATCCTTGCGGAGGAGGTGGGCGAGGTGGCCCGTATCATGAGCCGGCTGTATGGCGACCAGTCGTTCCGGAAGAAGGATGAAGGAAAGGAACTCGGGGATGAGATTGCCGATGTGCTGTGGGTGCTCATCTGCATTGCCAACCAGACCGGCGTGGACCTGTCGGCCGCACTGGAAAAGAACTTTGAAAAGAAACGGACGAGAGACGCGGAAAGGCATCAGCATAATCCAAAACTTCGTGATCATGACGGGTCCTGAAAAATTATCGCTGCGCGGGTTAGGGAAGGTATTGAAACAGGCCGGTAAGGGATTTGCCGCCGACAACGTAATCAAATTGAGCGGCGCCCTGGCTTACTTCACGGTTTTTTCCATCGGGCCGATGATGATCGTTATAATTTTCTTCGCCGACATCTTTTACGGCCGTGAAGCAGTGGAAGGAACGGTTTACGGGCAGATCAGGGGATTTGTCGGTGCCGAAGCGGCAGCGCAGATACAGGACATCATCCGTAACGCCACAATGAGCCCGCAATCAAAGGCGATGGCGGTGGTCGGTTTCATCACGCTGCTGATCGGTGCCACTACGGTGTTCGCGGAAATACAGGATTCCATCAATACGATATGGGGGCTGAAGGCAAAGCCAAAGAAAGGCTGGCTGAAAATGCTGCTGAACCGCCTGCTGTCCTTTTCGCTGGTGGTGACGCTCGCCTTCCTGCTGCTGGTATCGCTGGTGATCAACGGCCTGATGGAAGCGCTGCAGAACAGGATGCTGGCCGCGTTCAAAGACGTCGCTGTTGTCCTGATCTACATGGCCAACATGGTGTTGACATTTGTCGTGATCACGTTCCTGTTCGCGATCGTCTTCAAGCTGCTGCCGGATGCGCGGATCCGATGGCGTGATGTGACCATCGGCGCCTTTGTGACCGCGGTGCTTTTTATGCTGGGCAAATTCGGGATCACATTTTATATCGGCAGCAGTAATATCAGTTCAACCTACGGTACTGCAGGTGCGTTCGTTGTGCTGCTGGTGTGGGTTTATTTTTCAGCGATCATACTTTATTTCGGAGCCGAGTTCACCAAGGCTTATTGCGTAACATTCGGCTCCAGGATACACCCAAGCGAATACGCGGTGTGGATCAAGCAGGTTGAGGTGGAGGAGGGACGCACATCATTGCGACAGCAGGAAGAGAAGAAAAAAGATGAGAATGAACAAACCGGTGATAATGTTACGGTGACGTAACGTTGGCGGCTTTTTTGCAGCATCAGCGAAAACCGGCATATGAAAATAAGGCTCAGAAAGGTGTGGGATTCCCTGAAGGATGCTTTCAGGGGATTTTCAGATGATAAGGTCACCAAGCTCAGCGCTTCGCTGGCTTACTATACCGTTTTTTCCCTCGGTCCGCTTCTCATTGTTATCATCTTCCTGAGCGGCCTTTTCCTGGGAGCGGAAGCCGTGCAGGGATCCATTTATGCACAGCTCGAATCCTTCATCGGGCACAGTGCGGCCGAACAGATCCAGACCATCATTAAAAACGCATCCGTGAGCGGCAAGGGCGGCATCGCGGCGGTCATCGGCATCATCACGCTGCTCATTGGCGCGACGACCGTGTTTGGGGAACTGCAGGATTCGATGAACGCCATCTGGGGTGTAAAGGCCAGGCCGAAGGCGGGATTTATGAAGATCATCAGCACCCGCCTGCTGTCTTTTGGCATGATTGCAAGCCTTGGGTTCCTGCTGCTGGTATCACTTGCGGTGACTGCGGTTGTGGAAGCGATGGGCAGGCGGCTGCAGGAAGTATTGCCCGATGCCGCGGTCGTTGTCGGCTATATGATCAACCTGGTGTTGACGATCGTCGAAACCACCATCCTGTTCGCCGGGATATTTAAAGTGCTGCCCGATATCCGTATCAAATGGAAAAATGTGTGGCCCGGCGCCATCGCCACGTCGCTGTTATTCCTGGTGGGCAAGTTTGGTATTTCGCTATACCTCGCGAAAAGCGAGATCGGAGATACGTACGGCGCTGCAGGCTCACTGGTCATCCTGCTGCTGTGGATCTACTATTCTGCCATCATCCTGTACTTCGGTGCTGAATTCACCAGGGCTTATGCGGTTAATAACGGCGTGCGGATTGTTCCCAACAAATACGCGGAACTGGAAGAAAAGCCCACCGTGGCCGGCGCGGCTGTGCGGCAGGTTACTCCTTCCGAAACCGGGCGAAGGCAACAGAAACAGCCGGTGCCCCAACCGGCGCGCGACCAGCATGGACCGCCGCGGAAAAAGACCGGCAATGGCCGTTCGACCGGTATCGGTACGGTAATCGCCGGGCTTGCGCTATACTTTTTCAATACCGCTCGGGAAAAAAACACAGAGGAAGATTAGTGCCTGTTCCAATGCTGGCCCTGATGTCAAACCTCGACCTTCAAGGCTATCTTTGCGCCCATGTCAGATATAAACAGGTTCCAGGCGATCATTTCGCATTGCAAGGAGTATGGATTTATTTTTCCCTCATCGGAAATATATGACGGGCTGGCCGCCGTGTATGATTACGGCCAGTGGGGTAGTGAACTGAAGAAGAATATCCGTGATTACTGGTGGAAAAGCATGGTGCAGATGCACGAGAATATCGTAGGCATTGATGCGGCCATCTTCATGCACCCGACCACCTGGAAGGCCAGCGGGCACGTGGACAATTTCAGCGACCCGATGATCGATAACAAGGACAGCAACAAGCGCTACCGTGTCGATCACCTGATCGAGGCAAAAGCGGCGGAACTGGAAGAGCAGGGTCACCCCGAGCAGGCCGATATCCTCACCGCGCAGATGGACGAGCTCCTGGCAAAGGACGATTTCGCCGGCCTCAGGACACTGATCGAAAACAATAAGATCGTTTGTGCCGTTAGCGGCACGTCTAACTGGACTGATGTGCGCCAGTTCAACCTCATGTTTTCTACACAGATGGGCAGTGTTTCTGACGATGCCAGCGAGATCTACCTGCGGCCCGAAACAGCCCAGGGCATTTTTGTGAATTTCCTGAATGTGCAGAAGACCGGCCGCATGAAGATCCCGTTCGGGATCGCGCAGGTTGGAAAAGCCTTCCGGAACGAGATCGTGGCGCGCCAGTTCGTTTTCCGTATGCGGGAATTCGAACAAATGGAAATGCAGTTCTTCGTTAGACCCGGCACCCAGAAGGAATGGTATGAATACTGGAAAGAGCAACGGATGAAATGGCACCTCAGCCTGGGCATCCCCGCCGACCGCTACCGCTTCCACGATCACGTCAAACTGGCGCATTATGCCGATGCGGCCTGTGATATCGAGTACAATTTCCCCATCGGCTTCAAAGAAGTGGAGGGCATCCACTCGCGTACCGACTTCGATCTCAAGAACCACCAGGAATACAGCCGGAAGAAAATGCAGTATTTCGACAACGAGATCAACCAGAATTACATTCCCTACGTGGTGGAAACTTCCATCGGCCTGGACCGCACGATCCTGATGGTGCTCAGCGAAGCTTATGATGAGCAGGACCTGAGTACGGCGGACAAGCAGGACAGCCGTGTCGTTCTGCACTTTCCCGCAAAGCTGGCCCCTGTTAAGCTGGCTGTGCTCCCGCTGGTA
>DASUVB010000084.1:0-2585 GCA_036373835.1 Flavisolibacter sp.
GTTTCCAGTTCAGGTTTGCCGTGAAATTCCGGAAGCGAATGTTGTTGTCGGTGTTTGAAACCAGGCGGCTCTGCAGCTGGTGGTTTTCATCAAAAAGCTCCGCTATCGTATTGGGCGTGGGATGGCCTTTGAAGGAAAAACCGCTGACTACAACGCCTAAAATGTTCTTTTTATCGGCGTACCAGTCCAGGCCCAGTTTCAGGGTATGGTTGGCGTTGCCGAACTCAAAACGCGTGTCGTTCGTATTGTAGCCGGTGATATTTTCATTGTTGCCCAGGAACTTGCCTTCGAAATGCATCTTATTGCGGCCACGGAAATAATTCGGATTATAGTTACCGAAAAAATTCACCTTGTTCTTCCTGTAGTTGAAGTTGATGCTGTTTTGCGACTTGGGCATGAAATACAGGTTGCCGTCCATACTGTAGATGCTGGTCGTTGCACCAGCCATGATGCTGCCGTTGAGGCCCGGTGCCCGGCCTTTCTTGGTCTTGATGTTGATGACACCCGAGTTGCCGGAAGCATCATATTTCGAGGAGGGGTTCGTCATGATCTCCACCTGGTCCAGCGCGGATGCCGGCATGTTACGCAGGAGATTAGCCAGGTCGGCGGGTGACAGGTAGGTTTGCTTGCCATCAACCATGATGATCACCCCCTGTTTTCCGCGAAGACTGATCACACCGTCGTTGTTGACCATGATGCCCGGCGACTTTTCAAGGATGTCAAGTGCAGTGGCACCGGCGCTGGTCGGGGAAGCGTCAACGTTTACTATGGTTCTGTCAAGCTTCGTCTCCACGAAGGGCTTCTTCGCCTCCACGACGACATTACCGAGGTTCTTCGATGCCTGCGACAGGACAATGGGATTCAGTGCAATGTCGGAACCCGCCAACTCAAGGATCTCGGAAAACTGGCGGGAAAATCCGACGGAAGAGATCAACAATCGATACCGGCCGTCCTTAATGTTCACGAACTCGTATTGACCGTTCCTGTCGGTAACAGCCAGCTTCACGAGGCCGGAATCTTTTGCGCGAACCAGGGAAACGGTGACGCCCGACAACGGGCTGGTCTCTGAATCGGTGACCTGCCCGGAAATTTTAGAAGCAGGACTTTGCGAAAATGCCGGCGAAATTGCCGCCAGGAACAGGAAGGTGGCCAGTAATCGTCTCATACAATTGGTTTTCGGTTCAATGAGGTACAAAGGTCGAACGGCTTGAGCCTGTCTCATCACGAATTTTGATAAAGCGAAAGAAAACCGTTCTGAATGGGTGCAATGACGTTTAAATGACAATTGCTGATGGCAAATTAATACATGTGTTAAAAACTGTTAAAGAAGGGCTTCCGGGGAAACCCTCCTTTAATTTGATTTGTTTTAACCTCCGACGCCTACACGGTTTTGCTCGTCGCCGGCGCTGCCGCCATTCCGTTTTTTCACGTTGCTCATTTTGCCCTTGCTGAAGCGCCAGGTAAAGCCAAGGTTGACCACCCTCGAATCCCGCGCTTCCGTGAAGCTCATGTCCACATTAGCATAAACTGTTGATCCTTTCGTGCGCTGCATCAGGAAAATGTCACGCACATTCAGGCGAAGACTTCCTTTGCCCTGGAACACCTGCTTGCTCAGTCCTACGGCAATCATCCCCATAGGCCCGATCTCCATAACGCCTTCCATCCCGGATGTCCTGTAAAATCCACTGATCTCAGCAGACCAGGTCTTGCTTAACTTGAACTGCTGCGAACCGTTGAGCGCGAGCGTGGTGGCTTCGACGGTAACGGATGTGCTGTCGATGATTCCGGAAAACCTATTATTAAATACATTGACATACAGGCTGTTCGTCCACCATTTTGTAATAGGCATGTTACTGCTGACGGAGATACCAATCTGCCTGGCTGATGCAATATTTTCCTGCCGCACGTATGCTTCCTGGCCTTTTTGCTGGATTACCTGCTGGATGATGTCATTGGTCTCACTGTAATTCAGCGTTGTCGTAAGGAAATTCCGGAAGGTATGGCTGGCTTCAATATTATGGCTGAACTGTGGCTTCAGGTCGGGGTTGCCCTGTTGATACGTATACCTGTCGAGGAACTCGATGAACGGGTTCATGCTCTGGTAATTCGGACGGCGGATCCTGCGCCCGTAGTTCAGGCCGAAGTTGTTCTTCTCGTTGGCCTTGTATTGGAAATAGACTGTGGGGAACAACTGCGTGTAATTCCTTTCAAACTGTTGGCCTGTGGTCGCCTGGCGGCCTTTGGCAATGGTATTTTCCACCCGGAGGCCCAGCTGCGCATTTAGCTTTGCGGACAGTGGCGTGCTGAGGTTCACGTATGCGGCATTGATATTCTCCTCGTAAATAAAGTAGTTACTACGGTTCAGGTCGCGGACAACCTGTCCATAGCTGATGCTGTCATAAACCGCATTATTGTCTGTCTTTACGATACTGCTTTTCAGGCCGGCTTCGAAACGAGCGCCCTTTTTCAGGGGATGCAGGTAGTCGATGCGGCCGCTGTAGATGGCGATCTCCTGGGGAAGGTCAGCCAGGAGGGTGTCTGCCTTGCCTGCCGGAGCGCCGCTGCCATCAAAATAGGCGTTCACC
>DASUVB010000085.1:0-8004 GCA_036373835.1 Flavisolibacter sp.
GATTTGTTTCCTTACCTCCGGCTGATCCATATAGTAGCTGCAACTTTCTGGGTCGGCGCCAACCTGTTTATGGCTTTTTTTCTTTACCCGGCGCTGCAGGTCAGCGGACCCTCAGGTAATCTATTTGTTCAAAATGTTGCCGGAACGCATAAGCTGCCCGTTTGGATGTCCTTGTCTTCCCTGCTTACCATTCTTTCCGGTATTGCACTGATCTATGTGATCTCGGGAGGATTCTCTTCCCTGTTCTTCCGGTCTAACTATGGGATCGGGATACTCGCTGGTTCGGTGCTTGCATTTTATGCTTTCCTCCATGGTTTCATCGTGATCCGCCCGCGCGGTGAACGACTTGCAGCCATCGGGAAACATGTGGCCTCCGGCAGGGAGTCGCTTACCCCGGAACTTGCAGAGGAGATCCGCCAGCTGAACCTTAAGATCGGTACCTCCACAGGAAAGGAAGCATGGCTGCTGCTCGTTGCGCTGGTGCTCATGGTAATGTCAAAATATATCTGATTTGGGAGTACGGAGACGGGAATACGTAGACGGGAGTCCGGGAAACGGGAGTCCGGAGACGGGCTCCGCCCGCCGTAGCCTTGAGCGAAGGCGGGAGACGGGAGATATGAGTTGCTGGTTGCGGGTTGCTTGCTTTGTCCGCCGTAGCTTGAGCGAAGGCGGGAGACGGGAGATACAAGTTGCTGGTCGCGGGTTGCTTGCTGCTGAATTTCAAACGTATCCGTTAAACACTCCACCCTAAACCCTACACATGCTGTCGAGTCGGAATAACGAGACGTAAGTCCGGAGACGGGCTCCGCCCGCCGTAGCCTTGAGCGAAGGCGGGAGTTAGGAGCCTGGAGCCATTGGCCCGGAGTCCGTACAGCTCGTTTAACTTTTAACCTTGGACTTTAAACTGCTTATGTTACCTGCTTCTCTTTCTGTTTCCGAGAAGCATGCTCACATAATCAAAATCATATTTTCTGCATTCCGATAGGGCTATTTTAGTTGGATGGCACTGCAGTGCATTGCTTCTAAAAGTCATGCTATGAAAATCAGGAACCTCATTACCAACATCCTGCTGGTATCAGGAATCATCTTCGTATTGTGCGGTTGTGGTGACAACGCCGGCAAATCGGTATCCGCTGAACCGGCTGATAAGACAATAACTGCCTCCGCAATGACCGAGTCGCCGCAGCAGGTCGACAGCGGCGTGGTCCCTGCACAGGATGCCCAGCCCGTGCCACCCACGGCAGAACCAAAAACACCCGGCACTCAACAACAGGCAGCAGTTCCTTCAAATCCGGTGGCGGGTACATCACCCGGCACGGCAAAAACGGCTGCCGTTGCCGAAAGCCAGCAGCCTGCAACTGTAACAACGACGCCGGTCGAAACTCCTGCAAGTCCTGAAAAAGCACAGGCCCCGGCCGTTGCGGAAAAAAGTACGCCGACTCCCGTCGTCACGAAAGAAGTGACACCGGTTGAAACTGCAGCTACTCCTGCCGCGACTGTTGCGCCGACCCAGGAAAAATGGGTCGTGCCCGCAAAAGATAAAGCACGCACGAACCCTGTAACGGCAGACGCAGAGGCCCTGGCGTCCGGGAAAACGTTGTACCAGAAGCACTGCGCGTCGTGCCATGGCAAGACCGGTGCGGGTAATGGTCCGAAGGCGGCACAATTAAAAGAAGAGCTGCTCAGCTTCCGCGTGGCGGCTTTTCAAAAGCAGACGGACGGTTCACTTTTTTACAAGATCCGCGAGGGAAAGGACGACATGCCGGCGTACAAAAAGAAAATACCGGACGAAGAAGAGATCTGGCACGTGGTCCATTACATCAGGACCCTGCAATAAGTGCTGCCGGTCGATTATGATTACTGTTGTTTGCGGGGAGCGGGCTTTTGTTCCTCCTGCAGGCGGAACCGTGCGATGCGCGCAATTAGGTCCAGCGGTAATTTTTCATTCAACGGGAACTGAACCGTTCCCTTCCCCCCTTTATAAACCGCCAGCTCTTCCTGGAATTCCGGGACAGTGCGCGGTGCAGGATATACACTGATATGATTCTTAAACCCGGCAAAATAAATGACGCGCCCCTGCAGGCGGAACGCCGGGATGCCATAGCTGATCACTTCCTCCGCACCCGGCGCGACCTTCCGGATCGTCTCGCGCACCTGTTGCAATCGCTGGCGGATGTCCGGCGTAAAAGTGGACAGGTATGCATCTACCGATGTGGGAGTGGCACGTTTCATAAATGATGTTTCAGGATCGCGAATTCAGTAATTCCCGAATCAAAATTAAAGTCCGGAAATATTTCCGTGAAACATCATTCCAACGCTGTAAGCAGAGATTACTGCAAAGGAGCACCCACCTGGAGATCACAACGGTGACCAGGCTGACCATGAGGCGGATTCAGCTTGACACCTTCCGTGGCCGGTGCTGCGGGCTGGCTGATGACTGCCGGCTGCGTGCTTGCTGCCGGTTGTGCCGGTGCCTGTTGTACCGGTTGTGCGGACTCGGTTTTGGCAGGAGTTGCAGCATTGTTGTTCAACGGCGCGCCAACGGCGATATCACAACGATGGCCCGGCTGGCCATGCGGCGGGTTCAGTTCGCCCGAAGAAGCGGCACCCGACTGCGGAACCACATCTGTCTTTCCCGACGGATCGGTCTGCGTAACAACAGGAGAAGTGGTTGCTTTATTTGTGCTCATGCCCTGCGTTTTGGCATCCTTTGATTTGCAGGCAAATAATGAGGTAGCAGCTATAATGACAATAAAAACTTTTTTCATAACCGGGGATAAAGAGCCAAGGTAAAAAAATTCATAAACAAATCCCGTTAAGTTTCACGTGAACTGGCTGAACCCGGGCATGTTACGGCCTCTGAGGGCGGGATATGCCCGAAAATTGTGACGGCATTCACAATAATTCCCCCCACCGCCGTTATAGCTGTAGACCGGACCGTGGAATGGCTCATTGAAACAAAACACTTATGAAAACACGTACCGCCGCCGCATTGGTATCCATTACCATATCGCAGGCTGCATGGTCACAGGTTCAGCCTGCACGGCTGGAAGCCGGCCTTACTGCAGGAATGGTGATCTACCAGGGCGACCTGACCCCCCTTCGCCCCGGGGCAGTGAATACACCCGGGTTCAATGCAAACATCTTTGGCAGTTATCTCCTCAACCGCTCCTACTCCATTCGCGGGAATATTGTACTGGGCAGCATCAGGGGTGATGACGCCACGTACAGCACGCCGGACTACCGGAGGCGGCGTAACTTTCAGTTCAGCGGTTTGTTCGGTGAATTCACCGGGCTGCTCGTATGGAACATCCGGGCCAATAACGGTAACGAACCGTTGAAAAAGATCCATCCATATGTGTTTGCAGGTGCAGGCGTCAGTATGTTGCGGATCACCCGCGACTGGTCGCGCTTCAACGCGGAATATTTTTCAGGTGAGCCCGATGTGCTGCAGGGACTGGAAGCAGATATCAGCCACCCCATGCCCCGCGTGATCCCTGTGGTACCGCTGGGAGCAGGTGCACGCTATTTTATCAGCGAACGGCTCTCGGTTATTGCCGAAGGATCTTATCGCCTGACGGAGACCGACTACCTGGATGGATTCAGCAAAGCTGCGAACGCTGACCGGAAAGATCATTACACCACCGTAAATGTTGGCATCGTATACCGCCTCGGTACCGGTAAGAAATATGACTGCCCGGTGGTGATGCGGTAACTGTTGACACCACACTTAGCCGCCCGTTTCATAATGCGGCGCGTCAACAGGTTTCGACTGCGGAGAACCTTTCTGGCGCAGGTAAATGCTGAGTATCACCAGCGCAAAGACCGACAGGAATTCACTCTGCCAGTTCTGGAACGACTCGAACCAAAACCTGGAATTGCCGAGGTATTGCGACATGGATTCGGTAGGAAGCCCCTTCAGCAGCTTTTCCTCGTTATAGTCCTTGTGGCTGCCGGCAAGATGCGCATAGAAGCTGATGACGAACAACAGGAACAAGGTATAGCACAGCGAATGCTTGTAGAACGCCAGGATGAAGCCTCCCTTTTTGACCGGCCCGGGCACATCTTTTCTACGGGGGTTCGGCTCGCGGTCCACTTCCTCCTTCTTGTCGGGATCCTTGGATTCGGATGACCCTTTCTGGTACAGGAACATGGTCAGGATCACGAAGACCGCCATCTGAAGAAATTCGCTTTCCCAATTCTCAAAAGTCGACTGCAGGAAGTGCCCCGATACCAGGTACGCTGACATTACCAGTTCTTTGCCGCCATCCTCCTTCATCTCCTGGTTGTGCTCCTCCAGGCCGGTAAAAGCCTGACCGATGATGGAAAAGACAAACAGCACCAGCAACGCAATGGAAAGCCCGTTATTCTTCAGCCATTTCATGTTCTTTTTTGACGACATATCAAAAAATCATTCCATACCATGGAGCATCCGACGATGTTCAGCCAAAGTAATGAGTAAAGTCATCTGAATACCAGCGGGAATGCTCGTTATTGCAGCAGAAAAAATCGACAGATGCGTGAAAAGATCACCAGGTTCATGGAAAAGCAGCGCGTAGCCTCCGTGTGCTGCACCGAGAGGAATTGCGAGCCGTATTGCTTCAGCTGCTTTTATGTTTTCGACAGTGAAGCGATGCTGCTGTATTTCAAATCCACCCCCACCTCCCACCATTTTTCACTGTTGCAGCCTGGTGCCGTTGTAGCCGGAACAATTCTTCCGGATAAGCTGAACGTCATGGCAATCCGGGGCATCCAGTTCACGGGTACCGTGCTTGCAGAAGATGATGCCCTGGCGGGCCACGCTTCATCCTCCTATCACAAGAAACTCCCATTTGCCCTTGCCATGCCGGGTGCGGTCACGGCCATCAGGCTGGATACCATCAAAATGACTGATAATACTGCAGGGTTCGGGAAGAAGATCAACTGGTCGCGGGCAACAGAACCTGTGGAAGCATAGCTGGCACATTTTTGTACATACATCCTTCATGGCTTTACACGTAGCCCGGAGTTACCCGGAACTGGTTCGTGCCGCACGGGAGGCAGAAAATAATGACAGCCCGGCTGAGGCAGCGGCCCTGTATGAGCAGGCAAAAAGGCAGGAACCGCATCACGAAATGATCTACAACCGGCTGATGATTCTCTACCGGAAACTGAAGCAGTATGATGATGAATTAAGGGTGATCCGCGAAGGGATCAAAGCATTCGAATCGCTGCATGAAGAAAGAACGCAACGGATCTATAAGGGAAACGGTAAAGTGAAACAGCTCAGCTCCCAGCTGGCGAAATCACTGGGGCAGTCGGACCGGAAAGGAAAGCAACTGGTGCACCCGGAGCCTGTCAACCGGTGGCTGGCACGCCAGGGAACAGTCGAGGAAAAGATCGCGAGACAGAAAACGAAAAAAACGAAAACCAAAAAGAAGAAATGATCAGCATACGATGCCTTCCAGGTCGTAGTCGTACGCCTTCGTGATCCTTACATTCACAAAATCTCCGACGGGCAGTTTCCGGTCACTGGAGATCACCACTTCATTATCCACTTCCACGCTGTCAAATTCTGTTCTTCCCAGGTAGCGGCCGGCTTCCTTTTTATCGATCAGAACTTTAAAAACCTGTCCTACTTTTTCCTGGTTCTTTTCATAGCTGATCTCCTGCTGCACGGCCATGATATCTTCGGCACGTCTCTGCTTCTCGGCTGCAGGCACATCGTCCACGAGGTCATAAGCGCCTGTGCTTTCCTCGTGCGAGTAAGTGAAGATGCCTACACGGTCGAAGCGCTGCCGTTCCAGGAAAGATTTCAGCTCCTCGACATCATCCGGTGTTTCACCGGGAAACCCGGTGATCAGCGTGGTCCGCAGGCAGATGCCGGGTACCGTTTCGCGTACGCGCGCCACAAGGTCCTCCATTTCGGCGCGCGTGATCTGCCGCTTCATCGCGCGGAGCATGTTGTCGGCAGCATGCTGCAGCGGCATGTCCAGGTAGTTGCAGATATTGTCGCGCTCGCGCATCACGTCAAGAATTTCGATGGGAAACTTATGGGGGTACGCATAGTGCAGGCGGATCCACTCGATGCCCTTCACGTCGCTCAGGCGTTTCAGCAGGTCCGGCAACATCCGCTTTTTATACAGGTCAAGGCCGTAATAGGTCAGTTCCTGGGCAATGAGCATGATCTCCCTGACGCCACGACTGGCGAGGTGCTCTGCTTCCTTCACCAGGTCTTCGATCGAACGGCTGACATGCTGCCCGCGCATCAGCGGTATGGCGCAGAACGCGCAGGTGCGGTTGCATCCTTCCGAGATCTTCAGGTAGGCATAGTGCTGTGGCGTGGCGAGGAGCCTTTCGCCCAGCAGCTCGCTTTTATAATCTGCTTCAAATCGTTTCAGGATCAGCGGCAGCTCCATGGTACCGAACCATGCGTCCACTTCCGGGATGCTTTGCTCCAGGTCGTCGCGGTAGCGCTGGCTCAGGCAGCCGGTCACGTACACCTTATCCAGGCGGCCTTTCCGCTTCAGCTCCACCTGCTGCAGGATGGTATTGACGCTCTCCTCCTTGGCCTTGTCAATAAAGCCGCAGGTGTTCACGATAACAATGTTGTGATCCTTCTTCCCGCTTTCATGCACCACGTCAATTTCGTTGGCCTTCAGCTGGCCGCTGAGCACTTCGCTGTCCACCATATTCTTGCTGCAGCCCAGCGTGATGATGTTAACCTTGTCTTTCCGGAGCGTTCTTGCCTTCATGCGGCCGCAAAGGTACAATTTCGGGATGGGGCGGCGCCTGGCACCTGCAGGTTTTAACACATGCAGCGCATGCGGTCATACGGTTGTCAACCAGGTATGAAAATGCTGTTAACGGCTGCCCTGTTGATGGCCGCCCTTCTCTTCTCCTGCGATAAAAAGTGCGATGACGGGTGCACGCCTGCCACGATCACCCAAAGCGCGCCAACCTGCGAAGGATGGGGCATCGTGGTGAACGGGGTCACCTACTCCTCGCTGAATGTGCCGGTCAATTTCCGCGAGGCCGGCCGGGTCGTTTGCGTGGAATACCGGTTATATGAAGACGCGCGGAAGTGTGCCTGCTGTGGCGGCACCTATGCGGACATCCTTTCCATGAAATGATCAGCTGTTGCCCAGGCTGAACAGGCTGTCAACGAATTCGTGCTTGTCGAAAACCAGCAGGTCCTCCATTTTCTCCCCCACACCAATGAATTTTACCGGGATCCGGAACTGGTTGGCGATCGCCAGCACAACACCCCCTTTGGCCGTTCCATCCAGCTTGGTAATGGCGATGGCCGTGACGTCGGTGGCCGCCGTAAAATGCTTCGCCTGTTCTAGGGCATTCTGACCGGTGGAGCCATCCAGCACCAGCAGCACCTCGTGGGGTGCGCCCGGGATCACCTTCTGCACGCTTCTCTTGATCTTGCTGAGCTCCTCCATCAGGTGGGCCTTGTTATGCAGTCGGCCGGCGGTGTCGATCAGGACCACGTCTGAACCGCGTGACAGGGCGCTTTGGACCGTGTCAAATGCAACGGCTGCAGGATCGGAACCCATCGCCTGCTTGACAATAGGCACCCCCGTGCGCTCCGACCAGATGGTGATCTGGTCTACCGCCGCTGCGCGAAAGGTATCCGCAGCACCGAGTAGCACCGACTTACCGGCGGATTTAAAATTATAGGCGAGCTTCCCGATCGTCGTGGTCTTTCCTACCCCGTTCACCCCCACCACCAGGATCACATAGGGACGTGTCGGGAGATCGGTATGGAAGTCATAGCTGTTGGCGGAAGGGGCATCCACCAGGGTGGCTTCGATCTCCTCCTGCAGGATGCGATTGAGCTCGCGGGTGTCCAGGTATTTGTCGCGGGCCACGCGGGCTTCCACGCGGTCGATAATGGCCACGGTGGTATCAATTCCCACGTCTGCCGATACCAGCGCTTCTTCGAGGTTGTCGAGCACCTCTTCATCTACCGTGCTTTTGCCGGCGATCGCCTTGGTCATTTTGGAGAGGAAGTAC
>DASUVB010000086.1:0-8751 GCA_036373835.1 Flavisolibacter sp.
CAGGGACTGGAATTTTGAAGCTGTAAAAAAACAGGCACGTGCCGCATGGAACAGGGAGCTTGGAAAGATCAGTGTGCGTGGTGGTACTCATGACCAGCGGGTTGTCTTTTATACAGCGTTGTATCATACCATGATCGCTCCTAATCTTTTCCAGGATGTTGATGGAAGATACCGCGGAACGGATGGTAAAACGCACGAGGCATCCGGCTTCCGCAATTACACTGTTTTTTCACTATGGGATACCTACCGTGCGCTGCACCCGCTGATGAACATGATCGACCGGAAAAGATCTGCCGACTGGATCCGGACCTTCCTGGCGCAATACAAAAATGGCGGCATGCTGCCGGTATGGGAACTGGCAGGCAATGAAACTTTTTGCATGATCGGGTACCATTCTGTTCCCGTGATCCTCGATGCATGGGTAAAAGGCATCCGGAATTTCGATACCACGCTGGCGCTTGAAGCTATGCGCTCCTACGCGGAAAGCGACCGTTTCGGCCTGGACCAGTACAGGCAACGGGGGTACATCAGCAACAATCATGAACACGAGTCGGTTTCAAAAACGCTGGAATATGCCTACGATGACTGGTGCATCGCGCAGTTCGCGAGGCTGACAGGACATGATTCGGTTGCGCGGCACTATTTGCGCAGGGCACAGTATTATATGAATGTGTTTGATCCATCCACTGGTCATATGCGCGGGAAAACGGACGCGCGATGGTATCATCCATTCGAAGCCCGCGAGATCAATAATTTTTTTACGGAAGGAAATTCGTGGCAGTACACCTTTGCTGTTCCGCACGATGTGCAAACGTTGATCACATTGCACGGCGGACCAGGGAAGTTCGTGGGAAAGCTGGATGAACTTTTTACGACAACATCCCAGACGACGGGACGCGAACAACCGGACGTTACCGGGCTGATCGGCCAGTACGCGCATGGCAATGAGCCAAGCCATCATATGGCGTATCTTTTTAACTATGCAGGAATGCCATGGCGCACCCAGGAGCTGGTACACCGCATCTGCAATGAATTTTATAAGAATGCACCGGACGGCCTGATTGGAAATGAGGACTGCGGTCAGATGAGCGCATGGTATGTCTTCAGCGCAATGGGATTTTACCCCGTGTGCCCCGGCAATGGTGACTATATTATCGGGACGCCCGTTTTTGACGAGGTAACCATTCACCTCGAAAATGGAAAGCATGTGCGAATCTCTGCGAACAGGGAGGCGCGGGATCATCACTACGTGCGAAGTGTTATTTTGAATGGGAAGCCGCACCAGCGAAACTGGCTCCGTCATGCGGACCTTGCAAACGGTGCTGAAATACGCTTTGACCTTGTTTCGTCTCCCGTAAGAACCTGGGGTGCGGATGCTGCCGCGCTCCCGATGTCAAAAATCAGCGGGCCTTCGATCGTCCCGGTCCCTTTTGCAGATGTTCCTTCCGAAAAATTCCGGAATACTATCGAGGTGCCATTGAAGACCATTGACAGCAATGCCCGCATCGTGTACAGTATTGACGACTCACTCTTCAACGACCCGGTCACATACTCCACGCCTGTACGAATCGATCGGAGTGCGACGCTTTACATGCATGCCGTGAATGGTTTGGATCGGAGCCATACGGTACAGCAATATTTTCACAGGATACCCAATAATTACAGCATACGCGTGCTCAGCACGGTGCATCCCATGTACACTGCGGGTGGGCATGATGTGCTGGTAGACGGCCTTGTTGGAAACTCGAACTGGCGCAGCGGCGGATGGCAAAGCTATTTTGACCAGGACTTCGAGGCAGTGGTGGACCTGGGAAAGGATACGGTGGTCTCCGAGGTTGGCATCCATGTTTTACAGGATGTGAGCCCGTGGATCGTTTACCCGAAAGAGGTGGTCTTTTATACCAGCACGGACGGGATCACCTTTTCAGAAGCGGGACGCGCCATCAATGAAAAAGCAAATGACGATAAAATGGTACAGACACAGGTACTTGCCATTCGAAAAACAATGCACGCCCGGTACCTGAAGGTGCGCGCCGTGAGCGGAGGAAAATTGCCTGCATGGCACGAGAGTGCTGGCAGCCCCAGCCATCTTTTTATTGATGAGATTGTGATCCGCTAGGAGTTGTTAAAAAAAATTATTTTAGAAAAACGTAGCGTTTTCGTCTGTATTTCCTTCGTAATATTACAAGAGTAGGGACTATATCCTGCGAAAAACGTCTGATCACTATAAACACCACATCATGTTGAAAAAGCTTTTGTCGCTGTTGCTGGGAGGAAGTAAGCCGAAGCCTGCATATGCATATGTGCGCAGGCCACAAAACTCGAAGATTCCCCGGAAAACAAACTAATAGTAAAAAACCCCGCGATTGCGGGGTTTCGTTTTATTAAGCTATCGTGATTGATTTGTCGAGATAAACATCCTGGATGGTATTGAGCATCTTCACGCCATCATCGAACGGCCGCTGGAATGCCTTTCTTCCCAGGATCAGTCCCATACCGCCTGCACGCTTATTCACGACCGCCGTGGTCACTGCTTCCACCAGGTCACTTTCCCCCTTGCTCTCACCGCCGCTGTTGATCAGACCTACGCGACCACTGAAACAGTTCAGCACCTGGTAGCGGGTAAGGTCGATCGGGTGGTCGGAGGTAAGTTTTTCATACACCAGTTTGTGCGTTTTACCATGCTTGGTTGCATTGTAGCCACCATTGTTAGTGGGTAACTTCTGCTTGATGATATCAGCCTGCAGCGTCACACCGAGGTGGTTCGCCTGCCCGGTAAGATCAGCGGCGGTATGATAATCGACACCTTCGATCTTGAAGGAGGTATTCCTGAGATAGCACCAGAGGATGGTTGCCATTCCCAGTTCGTGCGCGTACTGGAATGCCTCGGCGACTTCCCTGAGCTGGCGTGCACTTTCTGCGCTGCCCCAGTAAATGGTCGCGCCAACAGCCACAGCGCCCATGTCCCATGCACTTTTGACCGTGCCGAACATGGTCTGGTCAAAGCGGTTCGGCATGCTGAGAAATTCGTTATGGTTGATCTTTACAATGAATGGAATTTTGTGTGCATACTTCCTGCTCATGATGCCCAGCACCCCATAGGTAGATGCTACACCGTTACAGCCACCCTCGATCGCCAGCCGGATGATATTTTCCGGGTCGAAATACACCGGGTTCGGGGCGAAGGACGCACCAGCACTGTGCTCAATTCCCTGGTCTACCGGGAAGATGCTGCAATAACCTGTTCCGCCAAGGCGGCCATGGTCCAGCAAAGACTGGAGGCTCCGCAGCACCTGGTTGGATCGGTTGCTGTTGATCCACGAGTCATCAACGTGGGTTGGTCCAGGCAGGTGGATGGAATTTTTGTCGATGGTTTTGGACGTATGGTTTAAATAGTATTCGGCTTTGTCACCAAGAAGTTCAGCGATTTTACTTGCCATATTCAGTTTTTTGGAGTGCCGCAAAGATAGGGGATAGGGCATATTCTCCGGCATGGGCAGGACATGCTGCTCATCAGTCAATGATCTTGCCCAGGTTCCGCTGGATGCGCGACAGGTACGGCTTGAGCACGTAGCGAAGCATTTGTTTTACGATATCGCCCATCGTTCTGCACCTTGAAAACTGGGGGCTGCTGAAATATTCGTTCAGTTCCTCACGAAGCTGCCGCTGTTTTTCGTCGGAAGAAATTTGGTCGTGTGACATGATCTTGAAAAGGTCCATGATTCGGTAGCGCGATGCAGCCATGCGGTAGGCGATGAGCGTTCGCTCTTCTGCCTGGTACTGCGCGATGGAATCCCTGTTGAGGTACTGGAGCGTAAGCTGTACAAACGGAAGGTTCTCCTTGAAGAACTGCGGCAGGTACAGGTTTTTCCTCCCCTCGTACGATTGCTGGTCAAAATCAATGGCGCGGATGCGGTACTGGTAGTCTTCGATGTCCGGCGTGATGTTCACCACGAAATTGTAGCTGCGCATGTCACCCAGCAGGCGCAGGAAGCACCGTTCGTTGAACTTCACAAATTCCTTGGCCAGGCGGATCTTATTGGTCTCCTCGCGATCCAGGTATTCTTTGATGAAGATATCTCCGGGAAGACCGGGGATGTGTTCTTCCACCAGCGTATTGTTGCTGGTAAGGAAGGTGATCCTGTTCGGGGAAAGCAGGTGCTCCAGCTCCAGCCCATACACCCGCGACGCATCTTCCTTTTTTATGTAATAGTGATCGTAGTTGTCGTTGTAACGGTTCACGATCCGCACGCGGAATGGATTTGAATTACCGAAGGTGCAGTAGTCGATGCGCGCAACATCGAGGTGCTTGGTGAAGGTATAGTCTCCTTCCGTTTTAAGAATGGCGTACAGGTTGATCAGCCCCTGTTTCAGGAAATCCCATTGCTGCATGTCGTACAGGCCCTTTTCCCAGAGTGTTTCCCGGCCGGCCTTGTCCTTGAGGGGAATCGAATAGCTGAACTGTAACAGGTCATTGTACGAAAGCGGCAGCGTCACCTCGCGACCGTGTGTGCGCAGGTACGCCCTCAGCGCCTCGTTCACAGGGAAGAACGGCTTTTTCCGGGAAGGTTTGTCGGATTCCTGCTGCATGATCTAAAATACAGATAATGCCTGTATCTCTTCCTGCAGCTTCGCGAAATACGCGGGCGCGTGAACCAGGCGGCTGCCATACCAGCTGAAATATTCACCATCGACACACAGTACCTGCGTGCCGGGCAATTCTTTCTTCAGTTCCTGCACATGCTTTCCGCGGAAGGGGTACGGCTCGGAGGAAAGCAACAGCAGCTCGCAGTGATTTTCGCGAAGAAAAGAAACAGATGTTTCGGGGTAGCGCCGGGAAGCTGCGAACATGTTGTCAAATCCTGCGCGTTCCAGCATATCGTGAATGAACGTATCGCCTCCAATGGTCATCCATGGATCCTTCCAGATCAGGTAACAGGTGCGTCGCCTGCTTTTTGCATGTGCAAGGTCCACGAAATTATTTTGGATGGCCACAACCAGCTCTGCTGCGCGCGGCGTGGTGCCGGTCATGTCGCCTACTGCGGCGATCATCGCGAGTGCGTCTTCCAGGGTGGAGATATCGCTGGTCCATACCGGGAATTCCAAAGCAAGAAGCTCCACAGTTTCCTTTCCGTTCTCCTCCTTGTTGGCGAGGACCAGGTCAGGGCGTAATTCCCGGATGCGGGAAATGTCAGGATTTTTAGTTCCACCGATACGCACCTTCGTGCGGAACCACGCATCGGGATGTATGCAGAATTTAGTTATGGCTGCGACCCGCTCATTCAGTCCCAGTTCATAAAGCAGTTCGGTCTGTGACGGGACAAGAGAAACGATGCGTTGCGGACGTGATGGTACGGATACCTGATTTCCCAGCTGGTCTGTGAACAAAGGCATACCGGCAAAGCTAGCACAAGGGAAACTGATGGAGCAAACAAGGAAGGATAACTATCACCGTCCTCCCGCGATCGTACGGCCGCAGGAGGACCGGATTCCCACAACGTTTTCATTGGATGGAGGATGGTGATAGGCTAACCTTCTTCACACGGTTTTCCAAGGATCAATGGCTTGTCAGGATCGGATTTAAAAACGGGCTTTCGAACGGTATTGGATCGGTTTTTCAAAAACAGCAAAAAGAAGCTGATTGATATTGGATTGGTTTTTTAAGGATCTGGATCAGTTTTTTCTGGACGGTGGTTTCCCGGATAAGGATTCTTGGTTCTTCAGTGCCGAAGGGCAATTGGATATTGGTATCAATCAACTTCTGACACAAAGATAGAAGCAGTCACCAGGCCCCGCAATTGCAGTTTTGCTCTATTTTAATCTTATGGTATTTACTGAAAGAATCGTAAAGCATCGGTGTGACGCGATGTAAAAAAACGATCAGGCGGCTCGGACTTTTACGATGTTTTAAAATGGAGCCAAATACGCGCAGGAAATTGACCTTCGTGCTAAATGCACGCCGACAACGGCTTTAGCGGGATTTTCTTCGCTCATAACAAAAAAATTACGGATACGTGTCGGCGTGGTACGAGGCCGTTCAGGCGAGGGCCTGGATCACATCGTACTTGGTGATGATCTGGTAATTGCCGCTGTCATCTTTTGCCAGCACCGCACCATTTTCCCTGTTGATCAGCGTGCGCAGCTTCTCCACGGGTGTATCAAACGGAACCTCCGGGAATTTATGCTCCATCACGGTCTCTATTTTCTCTGTCCTGATGTCCGGATTACTGAATACTTTCTGGAACAGGCCATTCTCGCTGATAGAACCTGAGATCTCACCATCCGGAGCAACAACGGGTAAATGTTCGATGTCGTATTTCTTCATCAATTCCACCGCATCTGCTACGGTCTGCGTTGGTTCTATCGTGATCAGTCGCTGACGCCCGCGTGCGTTCACAACATCCTTAAATGATTTCACGTCAAGAAAGCCACGCTCAGCCATCCACTGGTCGTTGTACACCTTGCCAACATAACGGCTGCCATGGTCATGCAGGATGGCAACTACCAGGTCTCCCTTCTTCAGCCTGTCCTTCAGCTGCAGCAAACCCTGTATGCAACTTCCCGCGCTGTAGCCGCAGAAGATCGCTTCCTCGCGTGCCAGCTTCCTCGCCATCACCGCACCATCCTTGTCCGTCACCTGTTCAAAATGATCGATCACGCTCATATCATAATTGCCCGGTACGAAATCCTCGCCAAATCCTTCCGATACATAGGGATGCACTTCGCCCATATCCACTTCGCCGGTACGGAAATATTTTGTAAGCAGCGACCCATACACATCAATCGCCCAGATCTGTATGTTGGGATTCATTTCCTTCAGGTATTGCGCTGTCCCGGTAACGGTGCCGCCTGTGCCGGCGGTCACCACCAGGTGCGTGATCTTTCCGTCTGTCTGTTTCCAGATCTCGGGACCGGTGGACTCATAATGCGCCAGGCGGTTCGCAAGGTTGTCATACTGGTTCATCAGGAAGGCGTTCGGGATCTCGCGGGAGAGACGTGCAGCCACGGAGTAATAGCTCCGCGGATCCTCAGGCTCCACGTTGGTGGGGCATACGATCACTTCTGCGCCGAGCGCCCGTAAAATATCAACCTTCGATTGAGACTGCTTATCGGTCGTGGTAAATATGCATTTGTAACCCCTTACGACGGCCGCCATTGCAAGGCCCATACCCGTGTTGCCGGAAGTACATTCGATGATCGTGCCTCCCGGCTTCAGCTTTCCTTCCTGCTCTGCCACATCCACCATCTTTACCGCCATGCGATCCTTGATAGAATTGCCGGGGTTGAAATATTCCACTTTTGCATACACGTCACACGGCAGCTCCTTCGTGAGCTTGTTCAAACGCACGAGGGGCGTATTGCCGATGGTTTCCAGGATATTATTTTTCACGTCCATGTCAGCCTGTTTTGGCCGCAAAAATAGGGGCTTGTTTTTAGTTTGCGGGAGAATCATGGCGGCGCGGAGCGGGGGAAATCAAATTTGCTACTTTCGTCAAAAATTGCAGGTATGGCGACCGCTACCTATACGAAGTATGACCCGGTGAAATATAAAACCCCGCACGGTGCCACATTGCGGTGCAAGGGCTGGATCCAGGAAGCTGCATTGCGCATGCTCCTGAACAACCTTGATCCCGAGGTAGCCGAACGCCCGGATGACCTCATTGTGTACGGGGGGCGCGGCAAGGCTGCGCGCAATTTCCAGGCGCTGGACCAGATCATTGCTGCTTTGAAGGAGCTTGACAATGACGAATCACTCCTGGTGCAAAGCGGTAAGCCTGTAGCCATCATGAAAACGCACCCCGATGCACCCCGTATTCTGATATCAAATTCACAGCTGGTGCCGAACTGGGCTAACTGGAAGCATTTCGATGAGCTTGAAAAAAAGGGCCTGATGATGTATGGCCAGATGACGGCAGGAAGCTGGATCTATATCGGCTCGCAGGGAATCGTGCAGGGCACGTACGAGACCTACGCAGCCGCGGCGGACCGGCACTTTAACGGAACCCTGCGCGGCACGCTGAATGTAACGGCAGGACTGGGCGGAATGGGCGGTGCACAACCGCTCGCCATCACCATGAACGAAGGCGTAGCGCTGGTAGCGGAAGTAGAAGAGTGGCGTATCGACAAGCGCCTGGAAACACGCTACCTGGACGAAAAGATCACGGACATTGATGCGGCCATTGATCGCGCGGTCGAAGCCCGGAAGAATGGTGAAGCAGTTTCCATTGGTGTCTTATGCAATGCCGTGCACCTGCTGGAACGTTTGCTGCAACGAAATGTAGTTCCCGAAACGCTCACCGACCAGACCTCTGCACACGATCCGCTGATCGGGTACTGGCCGCACCAGATCACGTATGAACAGGCAAAGGTGTTACGCGAAAACAATCCCGAACAATACATCAGCTACGCATACGAGTCCATGAAGCAGCATGTGTCGCTGATGCTGCAGCTGCAGGATGCAGGTGCGATCACATTTGACTATGGCAACAACATCCGCGCACGCGCACAGGAAGCGGGCCTGGAGAACGCTTTTGATTTTCCCGGCTTCGTACCGGCATACATCCGCCCATTGTTCTGCGAGGGAAAGGGTCCATTCCGCTGGGCAGCGCTGAGCGGCGATCCTGCAGACATTGCAGTTACCGATGAGGTCATCGCGTCACTGTTCCCGGAGAATAAATCTCTCCACCGGTGGCTGCGCCTGGCGAAAGAAAAAATTGCATTCCAGGGACTGCCTGCACGCATCTGCTGGCT
>DASUVB010000087.1:0-2267 GCA_036373835.1 Flavisolibacter sp.
TGGCAGGCAGTGCCCGGCGCTCCACGATACTGGCAAGCTTTCTTTTCAGCTGCGTATCCGGTGACGCCTGTACGCGCTTGGTCACTTCTTCAAGAAGTTCCTCGATGGTAAGCTTGCCCATATCCAGTATGTTGGATTCCACGACTGGCATCGGCATCGTTTCCTGTTGTACAGGTTCGTCGGCCTTCTTCTTTTTATCGCTCTTGTTGCTCAGCGGTTGTGAAAGCTTGGATCCGTCACGGTACAGTGCGCAGGCCTTGAGGCCAAGCTGCCAGCTGAGCATATAGGCATCAGCAATTTCCTCCACGTTCGCTTCATGCGGCAGGTTAATGGTCTTCGAAATAGCACCGGAAATGAAAGGCTGTGCGGCTGCCATCATACGGATGTGTCCATGGGCATGAATGAAACGCTCACCTTTCCGGCCACACTTGTTCGCGCAGTCAAATACAGGCAGGTGTTCCTCTTTCAGGTATGGTGCACCTTCGACGGTCATCGTACCGCACACAAAATCGTTGGCCTCCTCGATCTGCGCATCCGTGAAGCCCAGTGCTTCCAGCAGGCTCCATTCGAAGTTGAAATACTGTTCAGGCGTAAAGCCCAGGCGCTGCAGGCATTCCTCGCCCAGCGTATACACGTTGAAGACAAAGCCGATCTCAAACGCGGCTGTCACGGCGGCATCCAGCTTGTTGATTTCTTCCGCGATGAAGCCTTTTTCGCTCAATGACTGGTGGTTGATATGCGGCGCGCCGGCAAATGTTCCGGAGCCTACAGCATACTTGATGATCGCGTCCGTTTCCTTGTCACTGTATCCAAGGTTCTTCAGCGCAACAGGCACAGACTGGTTAATGATCTTGAAATAGCCGCCACCGGAAAGCTTCTTGAATTTTACCAGCGCAAAATCGGGTTCAACGCCCGTGGTGTCACAATCCATCACCAGTCCAATGGTTCCGGTTGGCGCAATGACGGTCGCCTGCGCATTCCGGTAGCCATACTTTTCACCCAGCTCCACGGCTTCATCCCATGCCTGGCAAGCGGCCTTCAGCAGGTAGTCGGGGCAATATTGTGCCCTGAGGCCCTGGGGCTTGACGCTCAGATTTTCATATACATCAGCGTCATACGCTGCAAGCCGGTGATTACGCATCACGCGAAGCATATGCTCGCGGTTCTCTTCGTAGCGCGGGAAAGGACCCATCGCTTTTGCCAGTTCGGCGGATGTTTTGTAAGCAATGCCGGTCATGATCGCCGTCAGCGAACCGGCCATGGCACGCGCCTTTTCACTGTCGTATGGGATGCCGCTGACCATGAGCAGGGTGCCAAGGTTGGCATACCCCAGGCCCAGCGTGCGGTATTCATAGCTCAATTGCGCTACTTCCTTTGAAGGGAACTGCGCCATCAGCACTGAAATTTCAAGTACTGTTGTCCACAGGCGGCATACATACTCGAAACCTTCCACGTCAAATGTGCTGTCCGCGAAATTGTAAAACTTCATCAGGTTGGCAGATGCCAGGTTACATGCGGTGTTGTCCAGGAACATGTATTCCGAACATGGATTAGACGCCCTGATCTCTCCACCTTCCGGGCACGTGTGCCATTCATTGATGGTGGTATTGTATTGCGTACCGGGATCAGCGCATCTCCAGGCAGCGTATGCGATCTGTTTCCAGAGTTCCTGCGATGGTACTTTCTTCATCACTCTTCCATCGCTGCGTGCCGTGAGTTCCCAGTCCTCTCCTTTTTCCAGCTTCTCAAAAAACGAATTGGGAATGCGAACGGAGTTGTTCGAATTCTGACCACTCACGGTACGATAGGCCTCGCCCTCATAGTCGCTCGAATACCCGGCGCTGATCAGTGCACCCACCTTTTTCTCTTCCTCTACCTTCCAGTTGATGAACGAAACGATCTCCGGGTGGTCCAGGTCCAGGCAGACCATCTTGGCGGCACGCCTCGTGGTACCCCCGCTTTTAATGGCACCGGCAGCTCGGTCACCGATCTTCAGGAACGACATCAGTCCACTGGAAGTACCACCACCACTCAGCTTCTCTCCCTCACCCCTGAGGTTTGAAAAGTTGGTACCAACACCCGAACCATACTTGAAGATCCGGGCCTCCCTGACCCACAGGTCCATAATACCACCATCATTCACCAGGTCGTCCTCCACGCTGAGGATAAAACAGGCGTGGGGCTGCGGCCGCTCGTAGGCAGAAGTAGATTTTTTCAGCTTGCCATCCACCTGGTCCACATAGTAATGGCCCTGGGGCTTGCCCTTG
>DASUVB010000088.1:0-10412 GCA_036373835.1 Flavisolibacter sp.
ACAGGTGGCTGAAAGCCATTCGTGATGACTCCCTGACGTGGACACACGTCAGTGACCTGAAATACTGGGATAATGCAGTGGCCAGGCTGTATGGCATCAGGGGCATACCGCAGAACATACTGGTGGATCCCAGTGGCCGCATCATCGCCAAAATCTCCGCGGTGAAGCGCTGGAAAGAAAGCTTTCTGAAATTCTTGGCAAACAATAATGGGAACACAGGGCAGGATCGAATGGCATCCCCATGAGGCCTTTGTACCCACGCGTGTGCGATGCCTCGTGGTCGGCAGCTTCCCCGGGCGCGACATGACACTGTCTCCAGGCCCGGAAGACTGGTTTTACGGCACGCGCCGCAACCAGTTCTGGCAGATCATGGAACTTGCATATCAAAGAAAACTCGATTCTAAAAACGCCAGGCAGGCATTGTGTGAAGAAGCCGGCATTGCCTTCGCAGACATCATCCGTTCCTGTGTTCGCACCGCCGGGAATAACCTGGATGAAAACCTGGAGATCATTGAATGGAACGACGACGTCATCACGCCGGTGCTGGAATCATGGCAGCCGCTGGTGCTTTTCACGAGCAGGTTTGTTGAAAAGCTGTTCCGGCAAAAATTTCCTTACTACACAAATACGGATGTTCTTCCGTCGCCATCGCCCCGCTACTTCCGGCTGCGGGTGGAGGACAAGGCCGCGATCTACAAAGAAAAGCTGCCACCGGTATGATCATCCCTCGAGCGCGCCGTCGATCATTTTTTCAAGGGTTTGCAGCCGGCCGCTTACATTTTCCATGTTGACTTCATTTGATATGGCAGCATTCTGCTCCGTGGCAAACCACACCAGTACCATGGCGATATAATCCTGCATGTCCTTCCCGGCGAAATGCGTTTTGAATTCAAGCAGCTTGTCGTTGATCGTTTTTACGGTCCTGCGAACTACCTGTTCATCGGATGGCTGTATGCGTACGCGGTAGGTACGGTCACCTATCAGCAGGTTCAGTGGAATGAGTTCTTCGTTCATGGTGCGCGTTTACTGGCTGAGGTATGAAATGCATTTATCAATTTCGCGGATATAGAAACTGATCTTTTTTTCGAATTCCTTTTTTTCTTTCTCCGGCAGGTCGCCTGCTGCCAGTTTCAGGATGCTGATCTGCTGCTGCATGACATCCATCTGCTGTAAGGTCTGTTCCTGCTTTGCCTGCGCTGCATCCAGTTCGCCACGAAGCTTTTCATTGTCTTTCTGCAGCCTGGCAAATTGCTTCAGCATCAATTGTAATTTGTCGTGCAGTGCATTGAATTGCTGGTCAACATTCATGATTTTCTGATTTCGGCGTGCAGGTCCCTTTCAAGCGTTTCCATGATCCTTGACATCCATGAATCGATCTCCTTATCCGTGAGCGTCTTCTCTTCATCCAGAAAGGTAAAGCTGATTGCCATAGATTTCTTGCCCGCTCCGATCTTTTCACTTTCAAAAACGTCAAATAGCCGTACATCCGTCATTTTGCGGAGCCTGAGACCCTCGATACGGCTGCGGACCTGTTCGTATTTCATTCCCTTGTCCACGATGAGCGCGAGGTCCCTTTCCACCGACGGGTATTTCGGGATCTCTTTGAATTGTACGCGACTGGTGGATAATGCCAGGATGCGATCCCACGAAAAGTCTGCGAACAGCACCGGGTGCCTGATGTCAAATTTAGAAAGAAGCTGTTTCGATACCATTCCTGCTTCGGCTATGGCTTCGCCGTTGGCATGCATCACCACCGAAGATTCAAATGCGGGATTGCTGTTGTCCTTTGTTGCTGTATATGTGATACCCGACAGGTCAAGGATCGCCTGGCTCACACCCTTGATATAGTAAACATCCGCAGCCACCGGTTTGCGCTTCCAATGCATGTCCTGCACCAGGCCCGTAACAAACAGGCAAAGATGGGCTGTTTCACTGTACTTACCGGTTCCTGAGGTCGAATAGGTCTTGCCAAATTCGAACAGCCTGAGGCTGGTATTTTTTCGATTGCTGTTAAATGCGATCACTTCAAGGCCGGTATGCAGCATGGAAGGCCTCATGATATCAAGTTCACTACTCAGGTTATTGAGAAGCTTAACCGCGGGCAGCAATTGTTCCTCGGTAAAATAGGCAGAGTTGGTTATGGAGTTGGTGAGGATCTCGGTAAACCCCGCGCCGGTGAGCGTTGCTGAAATTTTCTCACGCATTTGTTCCGAATGAGCGTGCTGTTCCACCGAGGGAGAGATGCTGATGGTTGACGGGATCGGGACGTTGTCAAGTCCGTCGATGCGCAAAATTTCTTCAACGATGTCGGCAGGGAGTGATATGTCGGGCTTGTGATAGGGAACTGCAACGGTAAGCGCATCCATGCTGTCGCGTTCAATGGTAAAACCAAGCACTTCAAGGATCCTTTTCACTGTGTCGGGGTGATAATTCTTTCCGCTCAGTTTTTTCAGGTAATGATATTTTATCGTCACCTGTGTTTTCGGTAGCGGATCAGGATAAATGTCGGTCACTTCGCCGGCCACGGTTCCGCCAGCGATCTCGGTAATGAGTGCTGCCGCACGGCGTGCCACCAGCACTGTTCCGGAAATATCAGTGCCTTTTTCAAACCGTGATGCGGCATCGGTACGAAGCTGGTGGCGGAAGGATGTTTTGCGAATGGAAACGGGATCAAACCACGCACTCTCGAGGAATATATTTGTTGTCTGTAACGTTACCCCGCTATTGACACCGCCGAATACACCCGCAATGCACATCGGGCCGTTGGCGTCGCAGATCATCAGGTCATCTTCGTGAAGCTTGCGCTCTTTTTCATCGAGTGTTGTGAACAACGTTCCTGCGGGCAGCGTTTTTACAATAACCTGTTGGCCGCTGATACGGTCATAATCGAACGCATGCAGCGGCTGGCCCGTATCATGCTGAATGAAGTTGGTGATGTCTACAATATTATTAATCGGCCGCACGCCAATGGACAAAAGCCGGTCCTGCAGCCATTGCGGCGAATCCTTTACTTCAATGCCACGGATGCAGATCCCGGAATATCGCCGACAGGCTTCTGCATTTTCGACTCTTACAGAAACAGGCAATGCCTTCGCATCGGACCTGAAAGTTTTTTGTGGGATGAGAGGACGGTAATCTTTCTTTTCGTGGTGCGCGAGGTATGCGCAGACATCCCTTGCTACGCCCTGGTGGCTCATGGCGTCCATGCGGTTTGGTGTAAGGCCGATCTCGAAGATGGTATCTGTATATGGCCGGAACCAGGACGCTGCAGCCGAACCCACGGGTGCGTCACCAGGCAGAACCATGATACCGTCATGCGATGTTCCCAGCCCGATCTCATCCTCGGCGCAGATCATCCCATGGCTTTCAACACCCCGGATCTTCGCCACTTTCATGGTCAGGGGATCGCCGGAAACGGGGTAAATCGTTGTGCCCACCGGAGCAACAACAACCCGCTGGCCGGGTGCAACATTTGGCGCCCCACAGACGATCTGGAGCGGTTCTGCGGCTCCGGTAGCCACGCGCGTCACCGTAAGTTTATCGGCATTGGGGTGACGTTCCGTCTCCAGCACTTCGGCGATGATAAGGCCCCTGAGGCTGCCCCTGACGGACTCGTACGTTGCTGTTTTTTCCACTTCCAGCCCAATTGCGGTAAGGATCTTCGAAAGCCGTTCCGGTTCCAGTTGTACGGGTAAATATTCGCTCAGCCATTTGTACGAAATCGTCATTGCAGGAAGTTGTGCGGCAAAGATAACGATGGGGTATATACGGCAGGGTGCTTAGGGACTTTGCCGAAACCCGCGCCCCTGCTGCCTGACAGCCGAATGGCGATTAGCGCATGTGACACACCGTTAATGCCCCGCATACTGTGTAAGCTGCAATGGCGGCGGGTTTGGGCAGATCAACGCGGTGCCCGTAACTGTTAATCTCATCAGTAAATTCCGGGCAAAAGCGCGATTTTACTAGGGGTTTTCACTTTTCAAATGGCAGGAAAAGCACTGAAAACGGCGTTTTCTCCATTCTGTGGTTCGCCCCATACTGCCAAAGAAATGGGGGAAATTATTTGCTGACAATTGATGTGCAAAAGGGCAGAAAAGCTGCGCAAAATTTTACATTTTTGTGAAAAGATGCGCCCTGACTGTGAATAACCCCGGCACGCATGTGAGTTGTTACTGCGCGAAATGTGTATTAATTAATTCACCGAAATTATGCGGACGGTACTTTTTCCAGCCTTTATATTCGCCGCCTGACTTTTTGGGAGATTCATTCACCCGATTACGAGACCAGCCAAACTAACTGAAGCCCCTTAAGTCATTGATGATTTATCAATGGTTTAAATTTTTGAAGACAATATGGACCTTACTAACCTGAACAGAGATAAAAAGATCCGAAGGAAGAACCAGATCGACGTCAGTTCGATGATCTACGGCAAGGTGCCGCCCCAGGCCAGGGAGCTGGAAGAGGCCGTACTCGGAGCCATCATGCTTGAAAAAGGCGCGTTCGACGCCGTGATTGAGATCCTGAAGCCGGAATGTTTTTACGTGGACGCCCACCAGCGGGTGTTTCGCAGCATGCAGAGCCTGGCCAACAAAAGCCAGCCCATCGACATCCTCACCGTGGTAGAGGAGTTGCGGGGCAAAGAAGAGCTTGACCTGGTCGGCGGCCCTTATTTTATCACCAAGCTGACGAATTCGGTCGTTTCTACCGCCAACATTGAAGCGCATTCCCGCATCATCCTGCAGAAATTCATCCAGCGGGAGCTGATCCGCATCAGCGGCGAGATCATTTCCGATGCCTACGAGGACAGCACCGATGTGTTCGACCTGTTGGACCAGGCGGAAAGCAAGATCTACGAGGTTACTTCCACACACCTCCGCAACAACTATGAAACTATTGATTCCGTGTTGGTTAAGACGATCCAGCGGATCGAGGACCTGCGCCATAAGAACGAAGACATCACGGGTGTGCCCAGCGGCTTCCCGACGCTGGACCGCGTGACCTATGGATGGCAGAATACCGACCTGATCATTTTAGCCGCCCGTCCGTCCGTGGGTAAAACGGCTTTTGCCCTGAACCTGGCTCGCAACGCAGCACTTCACCCGACAAAGCCGACTCCGGTTGCCGTGTTCTCACTCGAAATGAGTGCCGGCCAGCTGGTGCAGCGTATCCTTTCCGCGGAAAGCGAAATCTGGCTGGAAAAGATTTCGCGCGGCAAGATGGAGGAGCACGAAATGAAGCAATTGTATGCCCGGGGTATCCAGCGGCTGGCGCAGGCGCCGATTTTCATCGACGATACGCCGGCACTGAACATTTTTGAACTGCGCGCCAAGTGCCGCAGGCTGAAAAATGCCAGCAACATCGGTTTGATCATCATTGATTACCTGCAGCTCATGAGCGGCACCGGCGAAAACCGGAACTCCAACAGGGAACAGGAGATCTCCAACATTTCCCGAAGCCTTAAGGGACTGGCCAAGGAACTGCAGGTGCCCATCATCGCCCTGTCGCAGTTAAGCCGTGAAGTGGAAAAGCGCAAGGAGGGGAACAAGATGCCGCAACTGAGTGACCTGCGTGAATCGGGTGCCATCGAGCAGGACGCGGACATGGTCATGTTCCTGTACCGTCCCGAATATTACGATATTACCCAGGACGAAATGGGTGACAACAACCGGGGCGAAACCCACGTGCGGATTGCAAAGCACCGTAATGGATCGCTGGAGACCATCAAGCTGCGCGCCCTGCTGCATATCCAGAAATTTATCGAGGACACCGGTGGTGATCCATACGGCGGCATGAGCCTGCCATCGAATTTCAAGCCTGTATCAGGCCTGGAGGGTGGTGGCGCCCGGATGTTCATCCAGACGGGTTCCAAGATGAATGACCTGCCCGATGATGAGGACCCGTTTTAATTACTAACTGTTCCATACAAGAGAAAAAGAGCCTTCTTTTTCTCTTTTTGTTTGCGCACATTTGTTTTTCATGGGCTTACCTGTTTTTTACCTTGAACAGTTGCAGTCGCAACAGGTGGTGCTTGACGAGGATACGTCGAAGCACGTGATCAGTGTATTGCGGATGCAGGCGGGTGAGCGCATACTGCTGACGGATGGAAAGGGCAACCGCTCTGAAGCGGTGATCATGGATGCCAACAGGAAGCGGTGCCAGGTTGAGATAACGTTTGCAGAAAAAGTTCCACCAGCAGCAGTATCAGTTACCATCGGCATTTCGGTGATGAAAAACACATCGCGGTTCGAATGGTTCCTCGAGAAAGCGACCGAGATCGGTGTACAGAATGTCATTCCCCTGATCTGCAACCGGACAGAGAAAGAAAAGTTCCGGTACGACAGGATGCGCAGTATTCTCATCAGCGCTATGCTGCAGTCGCAGCAGGCCTGGCTGCCCGTTCTGAACGAACCTGTCCCATTCACCCGGGCAATACAACTCTGCGCACAAAACGAAAGATTTATCGCACACTGCATTCCTTCCGCGAAACAAAGCCTGGCTGCACTTCTTGTACAGGAGCGGCAAATACCTGCCGGTCAATCCCGTTGCATCTTCATAGGGCCCGAGGGCGATTTCACGCCGGAGGAGGCAGGGGAAGCTGTCAGTGCAGGTTTCCTCGCTGTATCGCTGGGAGAAACGCGGCTTCGCACAGAAACAGCAGGCATGGTTGCAGCCGTGCTGCTGAAGCAGCTCCCCGCTGCGACTTCCGTGGGATTTTGAGTACATTTAAGAGAGGCGGGAACCTTTCATGAACCATACGATATTTTTCCTGGGCATGGCAATGTTGCAGCTGGTGTTCGTCAGTTACCAGTTTGTCCTGTTCCGAAGGAAGGAGTTTTTCTATTACATTCTGTATTCCGTATGTGTTACAGCCTTCATTTTTTTCAAAAGTTTTCCCGAACACAACCCGTTGTCCCTGCTGGTGACAGAAAGTGAAAGGTTCACGGCGGGTCGCAGTGTGCTGCTGATCGGGTATGCCATGTACTTCAGGTTTGGACGCCATTTTACAGAAACCCCTGTACGGTATCCCCGTCAAAACAGGCAGGTAGTGGTGGCAGAATATGTTTTTCTAACATTCGCGGTCATCGACATCATACTATTGTTGAACGGTGTCCCTTTTGCTGTGCTGGAGCCGGTGTCGCAGATGATCTACCTGGTGGCAATGCCGTTTTCCATGTACATCATCGTCTTCCTGATCACGCGCCGCCGGATCCTGACCAGCATTCTGGTGATCGGCAGTGGCCTGTTGCTGCTCCTGGCGTCAGCGGCCTTCATTGACCTGATCTTTATTTCGAAAAGGAGCGAGCCGGTAGACTATTACCTGGCCTACATCGAGCTCGGCATCTTCCTGGAATTCCTGTTCCTGAATTACGGGCTGATTTATAAGACGAAACTGCTGCAGAAGCAGAACACGGCGCTGGAGGTTGAAAAACAGGTTGAATTGTACAGGCAGCGCATGCGCATCAGCAGCGACCTTCATGACGAAGTCGGTGCGACGCTGAGTGGCATTGCACTATACAGCCAGCTCACAAAGGAACAGATCCGGCAGCAACAGCCGCAGAAAGTGGAGCAGTCGCTGGACATCATGCAGCAATCGGCAGCGGAGATGGTAGATAAGCTAAATGATATCATCTGGTCGGTCAACCCGAATGAAGACACGCTTCAGCAGCTCTGGCAGAAGCTTGAGGAATACACCCAGGAAATGGGCGCCGCGAAAAACATCAGGGTCTTCGCAGGTCTTGACGGGGCAGCTGCCGGTGCAAGACTGACCATGGATGCCCGCAGGAATATTTACCTGCTTTGCAAGGAGGCTGTCAACAACGCCGTTAAGTACAGCGGGTGCACGGAACTGTCGCTCCGTGTGGAGGTGGATGACCGCACCATCAGCTTCATCATTCGCGACAATGGCCGGGGCTTCGACGTTGATTCGGAGAAAAGTGGGAATGGCATGCAGAATATGCGCAACCGTTCAGAGAGCCTGGGGGCAAGCCTGGAGATCCGGTCATCGCGCGATGCAGGAACTTTTATACGGCTCACGTGTAATTTACCCCAATGAGGTATACGTTTGCCTGGAAACTGAAGTAATTTGCTGCTATGGAAATCCGCGTCGTCATTTTCGAGGACAACAAGCTGGTGCGGGATGCACTGCAGGCTATCATAAATGGTTCGCCCGGTTACACATGTACCGGCGCCTATGCTGACGCCCACCTGCTTGCAGAGAGAATACGAAGTTCAGACCCCGACGTGGTGCTCATGGACATAGAATTGCCTGGCATCAATGGTATCGAAGCGACTGCCGAAATCTCGATGGCGTTCCCGCATGTCAAAGTGCTCATCCAGACGGTTTTTAATGACAGTGACAAGATCTTCCGGGCATTAACTGCCGGCGCTTCAGGTTATATCCTGAAAAACGATCCGCCTGCAAAACAAATGGAAGCCATCCACGAAGTTTTCAACGGTGGCGCACCCATGTCACCTGCCATTGCCAAAAAGGTGCTGCAGTTTTTCTCCGCGCAAAATGTTATCCTCGTACCGCCCGAGGAGACGCATGACTACCAGCTCAGTGAACGCGAAAAGGAGATCCTGACCATGATGACGCAGGGCAATAACTTCAGAACCATCGCCGCGTCTTCTTTTATCAGTTATGAGACCGTTCGCACACACGTGAAGCATATTTACAGGAAGCTGCACGTGGTATCGCGCAGCGAGGCGATCATGAAGGCAAGACAGCAGGGACTCGTCCGCTGATCAATGGGCCATATCGTCTCCTGTGATGTCGCGCACCGGAACCGGCTCGTGCAATTCCACAGGCTTCGCCTTCTTTCTAACGCGCATATTCATCAGCTCTACGAGGAATGAGAACGCCATGCCGAAATAAACGTAGTTCTTCAGGTGCATGTCGTGCGCCCCTTCGCTGTCCCAGCCCTCGATGATCAGCACCAGGCCGATCATGACCAGGAATGACAGTGCCAGCATTTTCAGGGTCGGGTGTTTATGGATAAAGGTCGAGATCCTGTTGCTGAACAGGAACATGATGATCATGGCGATCACAACGGCTACGACCATTACGATCAGCTGGGTGGCTATCCCTACAGCAGTGATAATGCTGTCGAACGAGAAGACCATATCCACCAGCATGATCTGGAAAATGGCGCCGCCGAAGCTGGCAGCAGCACTTTTAGCTTTGTTCTCTTTCGCTTCTTCGTCTCCTTCCAGTTTATGGTGGATCTCTTTCACAGTTTTGAAAAGGAGGAAGAGTCCCCCGACGATCATCACAAGGCTTGCCAGGTCCAGCGGCTTATCCACCACGGGGACTGTCAGCACCGGCTTTCCCTTCTGTGCGATCAGCCAGCTTAATGAAATCAGCAAGACGATACGCACGAAGATGCCGCTGAACATCCAGATGCGGCGCGCTGCCACCTGACGCGCCTTTTGCAGCCGTCCCATGATGATGGATACAAAAATGACATTATCGATACCCAGCACAACTTCCAGTACCGTGAGCGTCAACAGGCTGATAAGTCCCTGCGCCGTAAAAAGATCCGAGAAATTGAGTCCGTCCATGGCTGCTATTTTATAATTCCGCAATACCCAAAGGGGTGACAAGCGCTCCTTTATTTACAGGGTCAACTAGCTGCCTGCAACACGTATACCACGGCAGCAGCCATACCGATGGTGCAGTTAAATACCTCAATGTGGTATTGAAACAGTCATGCAGTGCCCTGAAATTCACGCTAAATCTACTGGTGATGAAAAAGCTTGTTCCCTTCATTTATTCTGTTATGATTTGTATGCCGGCAGTGGCCCAGCAGGAAACAGAGGCCGGCCGGGTGTCACCAAAGGAGCTAACGATACCTCCTTCACCGGTGTTTGACCTCATGGGTGTAACACCATCACAGATCAACAGGACAGCAGACATCAAGGATTTCAAGGTGGACTGGTCTTTCAAGTCCTGGAAGCTCAATCCCAACCTGGCTATCCAGTCCCAACCGGTGTGGGAACTGTTCTACAACCGCAGGAACCTGGAGAAATACCAGCGTGCTTCCACGTTCATGCGCGCGCTGGCATCGCTTGATGTTTCCATCGGGAGTGTGCAGAATGAAGAGAATGACCGCCGGATCGGTTTCGCGGCAAAGATCAACCTGTTCAAATCGAAAGATCCATTGCTGGATACCGCATATTACTCCGGGATCAGTAACAAGTATGACGAAGAGCGTGCGGAACTGCTGAAGAAAATCGCGGAGGCAAGAACGGCGCTCGACAGTTCGGTGAACGTTTTGAGCAGGCCGGAGCTGCGTGCTTCGATCAAAGCCCTGGAGGATCAATATATGTCACTGCATACGCGGAGGATCGAGGAGATCAACCAGATCGCGCGGGTAATCGCCCAGGAACACTGGAATGCTTCTTCACTGGAT
>DASUVB010000089.1:0-2532 GCA_036373835.1 Flavisolibacter sp.
GGCACCAGCCGGTAGCAGGCGAACAACAGGCAGCGCAACTCCGTACAGAACAACGCCAGGCTGCACCCGGTGAACAGGCACCACGTGAAAAAAATTCTTATGAAAATGCAGGCGGCACACATCAGGCCGGAAGCAGGAGCGTAGAAGGCGCAGAACGGCAGCTGTCGCCAACCCTGTCAATGAAAAATGATGCCGCGGGTGTGATGAAAACAAAGCAGCAACACAGCGGGTATCATCCCGGACGCGCAACAGGTGACCACAAGACAGCGCCAGGATATCCGCAGATTGAAGCGGACCATGCAGCAACAGTTTATTCGTTTGCACCCCTGACCTTCCGCGCAGATCCGCATCCAAACAGGCTTGTTCAACCAGCACTGCCATCACCATCATGGGGTGCCGGTGAAGGCCGTAGCCCCGTGAATAACACCGCCGTACCTGCAGCACAGCCATATCACCGCTGGTATTACGGCATCCTGGCAGGACCGGGCTTTAATTCCGTCCGTTCCGGCTCACTGAACAAAGCGGGCTTCGACGCCGGCATTCTGGGAGGCTACAACATCAGCAGGCGTTGGTCGGTAGAGGCAGGCGTATTCTACACGAAGAACTTTTATGAAGCGCGCGCGGAAGCGTTCGACACAAAGGCCATCGCATCAATGCTCACCGGTGGCCGCGAACTGCAGGAAGTGCACGGCAGCAATAAATTGCTGGAAGTTCCCCTGGCTGTCCGCTACTTTACCGGCCCATCGCGCAGGGTGTTTGTATCCGCAGGATTTTCTTCGTACCTCATGACAGAAGAAAGCAACTGGTACCTTACCACCAACAACGGCACCAACGAAATGCTGTATGGTGAATACAGGACGCGGAAGCCGTACTTCGCCGCGGTAATAACCGCCGGTGCAGGTTATGAAAGACCCATAGGAAAGAATACCATCCGGTTTCAGCCATATTTACAAATGCCTGTGCAGGGGGTCGGCGTCGGCAACCTCAGGATGGTAAGCACAGGACTTCACATCGGGCTGATACGTTCTTCCCGCTGACATCCACCACGATACACGGTTCGCCCGCACGGACAGGGCAGTGCCGTGCCGTACCCTTCACTTTTAAAAATTGAAACCATGAAAAAGATCTCTTTGTATTTGCTCATTGCAGCAGTACCCTTACTGTTCTCCTGCATGAAAGATGCGTCGCTGCAGCAGGAAGATTCCCCGGCTGTCGCCAACCGCAGCATGCAGGCCTCCGCTGCTTCGCTGAAGATCAATGTTACCGGGCTCGGTGACCTCGGCCCGCACTTCCGTTACGAAGGATGGATCATCGTCAACGGCGCAGCCGTCAGCACCGGCAGGTTCCGCGTGAACAAGGGCGGTGTCATCGCACCGCACCAGTTCAATGTGCCCGCGTCGCAGCTGGATGCCGCAACAGCCTTCGTGCTGACCATCGAGCCGCACCCGGATGCGGATCCCGGTCCATCCGGAACGAAGATCCTGGCCGGTGATTTTTCGGGTGACGTAGCCATGCTCAGCGTTGCGCACATGGCCGCGCTGGGAAATGATTTCACATCCGCCACGGGCAAGTACCTGCTGGCCACACCCACCACTGCTACGATGGCGGATGAAAAAAGCGGTGTGTGGTTCATTGATAACGCGTCGGGCTCACCGGTGCCGGGACTTTCACTTCCCTTGCTTCCTGCAGGCTGGCGATACGAGGGCTGGACGGTCATCAGCGGCATGCCGCTCACAACGGGAACGTTCCTGCTCACCAACATGGCCGACATGGCTGCCCCTTTCAGTGGCCCGCTGCCAGGTCCGCCATTCCCCGGTGAGGACTATGTTGCCAATGCCCCGGCGGGACTCACCTTCCCGACAGACCTCAGCGGCAGCACCATCGTGATCACCATTGAGCCCTACCCGGATACCAGTCCCGACCCGTTCTTCCTGAAACCCCTCGCCGGCATGGTGCCTGCGAACGCGATGCAGCATGTTTCTTACATGATGACGAACGTGGCGTCGATGTTGCCACAGGGAGAAGCGAGGAGATAATGGAGAATGGAGAATTGAGAATGGTGAATGCTGTTTTGAGTGTTGAATGACTTTGGAAATTTTAAATTTTAAATTCTAAATTTTAAATGATCGCATTTCGTGATTAGAAGGAAATTCTGCACCGTAGGGATGTTCACTTTGCGTTCCTTGGCGAATACTTTGCGCACTTTGCGTTACTGCCGGAACCTTACTAAGTGTTGAATGACTTTGGAAATTTTAAATTTTAGATTTTAAATTTTAAATGATTGCATTCCGTGATAAGAAGAAAATTCTGCACCGTAGGAATGTTCACTTTGCGATTCTTTGCGCGCCTTTGCGGACTTTGCGTTACAACCGGAAACATACTATGTGTTGAATGTTGATTTTATATTTTGATGGATGACGCATGCAGGGAACGTGATTCCTGATTATATTTCGGTGTGAAATTTCCTGCCCGGAACATACTGCTGGCTTTGATGCTGCTGCTGCACGCGACAGGTATGTCGCAGGAGATCTG
>DASUVB010000090.1:0-4524 GCA_036373835.1 Flavisolibacter sp.
CGCACCAGCTCTGCATACAGGGTTTTTGGCGTGGAACCTGTTGCAAGTCCGAGCACACATTTTTCATAGCGCGATTGCTTATACCGGATGAGACTGGCGATTTCTTCTGCCGCGAAGCGGGAGCCATCCCTGAGATCGGGAAAAATCCGGACAGGGATCCGTTCGAATGCATCAATGAGATTTATGTCGGCCATCGGTTGGTTGGTGAGTGAGCCGTAAAGATAACCAAACACTTTTGAGGATAATAACCGCAAAAAAATTACGATCAACCGCAAAAAGCCGCAACCATCAGAATACCTGTATTTCGTCTGCAAAAAGCCAGGCCCTGGTGCCGGCACCGGGCCTGCCTTCCGGGATCACGCCGAAGTTGGTGGCCACCACTTTTACAAACCGTGCCCTTTGCTTCGGAATGCGCACCGTGATCCATCCCATCGTCAGTGTATCCCTTACGAAAGTATCACCGGTTCCTGCAGATCTGTATTTCTTACCATCGGCCGATACCAGCACCTGCACAGAGGACGGAAGATATACCCAGCTGCCGTTCTGATCGAGTGTATGCATGCGCACAGAATCGATGGTCTGCAGCCTGCCGAGGTCAATCGTGGCCGTAAGGTCCTCGCCGATCCATCCAAGCCAGTCGGGGTGACTGAGCCCCTTGTTGGAGTAAATGCCGTTCACGAGGCTGAAAGCGCCACCCTGCCCGGGGTACCGTTCATTGGGAGTTTTGCTGATGGTCACTTTTTTACCGGTTGCCTTGTTCAGGTGAAACGACAAGGGTACCCGATTCACCAGCTGGTCGCCGCGGTAATAGGAAAGCACCATTTCGCCACTGCGCGTCACCGTTACAGGCGCCGTCCAGGCGATGGAAGCAGTTTTACCAACGGGCTGGTATAGTAGTCGACCGGCCTTGTCGCGCGGAGATGCCTTCACCAGCACGCCGTTGCGGCCGGAAGCGGGTACAAGGGAAACCACAACATCGAAATAGGCCCTGCTGTAATTGGAGCCCCACATCTGGTAGCGCCTGAATTGGGTCAGCAGCCTTTTCTCAAATTCTTTCCAGCTCCTTTTTTCCTTCGGCGACCACAGGACTTCTGACAGGGCACTCATCCGCGGAAAGATCATGTATTCTACCCGGGAAGGGTATTTTATGTATTCCGTCCACAGATTGGCTTGTGCTCCGAGAATGTATTTTACTTTGGAAGTATCGAGTTGCTTTGGAACGGGTTCGTATTCATACACCGCCTCAACCGGGTTGTACCCGCCGATGACGACTGAATCTTCGTTCCTGGTTTGTGAATGGTCGAAGTACACAGGCTTCTGTGGTGTCATGATCACCTGGTGGTCCTGCATGGCTGCGTCAATACCGCCTTTTTCACCACGCCAGCTCATCACAACGGCATTCGGCGCCAGTCCACCTTCCAGTATTTCGTCCCAGCCTATCAGGATCCTGCCCTTGCTGTTCAGGTATTTTTCCATGCGCTGGATGAAATAGCTCTGCAACTCGTGCTCATTTTTCAGCCCCTGTTCCTGCATGCGCCGCTGGCAGTGCGGGCAGCGTTTCCAGTACGATTTAGGCACTTCATCGCCACCGGCATGGATATACGTTGAAGGAAACAGCGCAAGCACTTCGTCCATTACTCCCTCCAGGAACATGAACGTGGAATCTTTCCCGGCGCAAAACACATCTTCGTAAACGCCCCACGTTTCCTGCACGAGCTTTTTCACGCCCTGGGCCTGCAACTGGCGGCTTCGTTCAGAAGGGTGTGAGGGAATGTTGGTCGGGTCATCTGGAAAGCAGCTCAACCATGGGTATGCTGCAATGGCTGCGGACGCGTGTCCTGGCATTTCTATTTCCGGGACCACGGTGATGTAGCGTGCTGCTGCGTATTCGACGATTTCTTTTACCTCGTCCTGCGTGTAAAACCCACCGTATCGCTGGTTGTCATTCCCGGTCCCAGGGTACCGGCCGATGATGGTGCCGTTACGATAAGCGCCGGTTGTCGTCAGTTCGGGGTATTTTTTGATCTCGATGCGCCAGCCCTGATCGTCGGTCAGGTGCCAGTGGAAATAATTCATCTTGTGGCGCGCGATGTAATCAATATATCTTTTGATAAATGACACCGGGAAAAAATGGCGGGCAACGTCGAGGTGCATGCCACGGTACCGGAATCGGGGGAAGTCCGTAATATGTGAAAAAGGCACAACAAGTGAAGGCTGCCTGGTGCCCGGTGTGACCGTTACCGGCAACATTTGCATCAGCGTCTGGATGCCGTAAAACGTGCCCGCATACGTATCGCCTTCGATCGTTACGCCATCCCTGGTTACATGCAGGCTGTATCCATCCTTGTCGGGCGCCTTGATGAATTTCCGCGTGATCAGCCTGATATAATCCCTGCTTTCCTGGCGGTCGACATCGAGCTTCAGGCCATAAACTGATTGCAGGTATTGATTGAACAGGTCCGCGGTGCGGCGGTCCTCATCGTCTATGGCGGTTATCACCGTGTTTTTCGTGACCCGGAAAGAACCCGGGCTGGTAGCCAGCTGCACAGGCTGGGGAATAATATTCAGCTGGGCCCGTACGGGCTGGAACACTGCGGTCATTATGACAAGTGCCAGGAAATACTTCATCATCCGTAGAATTTGTTGCCTGTGCATTAGTAATGTTTACCCAGATATCACAACAGGCATACCGAAAATACGCAGAACAACAGTCCCGGCAGTACCTTACATCCATGTAAGCTCGAACCGGCGGAAGGAAGTCTTTAATTCTTTGTAAATTTTGCGAAAAGTGGTCATTTCATCGCGCAGCCTGCTGTGGTTATCGAGCCGGACCATTTCAATAGAGTCAGCTGACAAACTGAAAGCATAGGCAGCAAGCTGTTTTTCCGAAATATTCAGGTCGTGCTTCAGCTGGTCGATCACCTCTTTATGCCGGATGAACTGGTTTTGGAAATGCTCGATCTGGGACGTTACGTCCGTTTTGGAATTCCGGGCGACCAATTCTTCGAGATGCGTTTCGAATATCTTTATTTCTTCCTTGTAAAATATCAGTTCTCGGATCCAAAGCTGGTATTCAAGGTGCAGGCTGCGGATTGATATGGTCTGGAACATGGATGAGATTTAGGTCAAAACAACACTAAGCGCAGCAACTTCCAATTGACGATCATGGCGGTTATCCATGATCTTCGTCAGTTTCAGAAATTTCGATGTTTCCCACCCCGGTCAGTTCAATGGCACTTCCATCAACAGCACCCGGGCATTCCCGGCGGCCTGCAGGTCAAAGGTATCTGTTTCGCTGATCCCCAGCCCGTCACGCTTGTGGAGAAGAATGTCGCCGACGGCTACATCTCCTTCGAGTACGAAAAGATATACGCCATTGCCTTTCTTTTTCATCTCGTAGCGGAGCCTGGTGTTTGGGTCGAGATCCCCGAGGTGGAACCAGGCGTCCTGGTGAACGTGCACGCCGCCATCGGATGCGCCGATTGGAGAAACTATTGTCGTGAGCTTATTTTTAAGCGCGTCGGCAGGGATGGTTTGCTGGTCATATCGCGGCTGCACATTTTTCCTGTTGGGGAACACCCAGATCTGCAGAAATTTTACCGGCCTGTCGTTGTTCTTATTTTTTTCTGAATGAATAACGCCCGTGCCGGCGCTCATCACCTGCACATCTCCCTGGCGGATGACCGTCGTGTTGCCCATGCTGTCACCATGCTCCAGGTCTCCTTCCAGTGGAATGGAAACGATCTCCATATTATCGTGCGGGTGCTTGCCGAACCCCATGCCCGGTGCTACGGTGTCGTCATTCAGCACACGCAAGGCACCAAAGTGCATCCGCTGCGGATCATAATAACCAGCGAAAGAAAATGTGTGCCATGAATCGAGCCAGCCGTGATCGGCATGACCCCTCGTGTCTGCTTTGTGAAGTATAGTATTCATGATTGAGTTTTAACTGTTGTAAACATTTTCCCCGATCACACGCTCGGCCAGCCACAGGAATTCCCGTATGAACAGGTCCACGCTTTTCTGGAACGAAGGATCCAGCAGGTTGCCGTCAACATCGAATTTCTTGTCCACGTGCGGCGTGACCAGCATGTAAGGTGAACCGATGCCGAACAGGGCATACACCAGTTCCTGTAACTGCAGCGCAGCACGAACACCACCCAGCGCACCCGTTGATGCGGTCACGATGGAAAAGACCTTGTGGTGTTGTTTCGGGTAATGATCCAGGAGATTTTTGAGCGCAGCGGAATAGCTGCCGTTGTACTCAGGTGTCACCAGCACGAAAGCATCTGCTGCCAGCATGCGACGGGTTACGTCCCGGTAGGCCTCGGGCGCACTTTCCACGGTCGCAAAAACGGTCTGCAACTGGGGCATCTCCACCTCGCTCAGGTCAATGATACTTACGTCGTGCTCCGTAGCCACGCGAAGGGCTTTTTCCAGGTGCAAAGCCACCCGGTGGGTGATGCTGGTTCCCCTTGGACTCCCGGAGATGATCTCTATTTTCATAATCAATGTTACAACATC
>DASUVB010000091.1:0-4996 GCA_036373835.1 Flavisolibacter sp.
CCAGTTGCGAATCGTTTCGAAAAAATGCTGGCCCCTGGTGTACAGCAGGTGCAGGAACACGATGATCTTCGGCAGGCACAACAGGTGATCGGGGTCGTCGAAATCGCTGCTCGTATCAAAATTCTTCTCCTCGTTCCTGCGTATGATGACAGAATATTCATCGCCATCCAGCGGGACCTTTGCCGAAACAGTTTCGTCCTTAGCCGATTCGATCACAGGGGAATTGGATCGCAGGTATATGTCTGCCGCCTCGATGATCTCGGGTGACGAAAGCAGATGCAGTGTTCGCAGGTCGATGGTCTTCATCTTGGCAACCGTGTGCCGCTGGTCATACATCACATCCTCAGACTGCAGTTGGCCGCGGTCGATCATTTCCTGTAGACGGATCAGCGCCGCCGCTTCGTGCCGGCAGATGTCCCCCAGGTTGTACGGGCACGCACATCGGAGCGACAATGTTTTCGGGTCCTTGTAATTGTTGACGTAAACCTTGTAAAAGGTGGAGTAGTTATCATCCTTCACACGGAACACCGCTGACCCGAAAAGGTCATCATGTTCCACCAGTTCAACAAAACCTATCGCGTGGATCTTCTTTCCACGGCGGATCACTTCATCACTGCCGTTGGTGTATACGTATTTTAACAGGTGTGGTAATGCCAAAACAACCTCGTCTTTTATCGCTTTCGTAACTGCTTTGATCAGCAAACCGGCGCAGGGAATATGCTGTGCCGGCTCTGAAAAGGCCAATCGGCAAAAGTAACGGAATCCTCAGCACATAACCTGACGAAAAACAGATATTTCTCGTTAAAGTTCGGGCGCATGGCCGTCAACCTGTTGCTGGACAACGAGCTTGCCGTCAGTGTATTCCGGGAGAATATTCGCCAGGTCCATGGTCAGGCAGTGACGGATATCCGCCTCCAGCCCAAAACCCATCAGCCGGTGGTAATGTGATGCGTCATTATTTTTCATGAATCCGAACAGGTCGTCCTGCCCTGCATGGTACAGGCTTTCGGCGATCCGTGATGAATCACAGTTGATGCTGAAATGCTCCTTCACCCTTGAGACGACCGCTCCCGCGAAAAGCGTGTCCTCCATATTCACGCGGTCCTTCCACGCAGCACAACCCAGGATCACGTTCTTCTTCATCTCAATAAGGTGGTCGCACACAGCGGAAAGGTTCAGAAAGGAGCCCGTGATGATTTCAGTAGCGCCCCGTGCAAGCGCCATGTGCAGCAGCTTGGTGCCATTGGTGGTGGTCAGCACCAGGGTCTTACCGGAAATAAATGTCCGTGGGTATTCAAAAGACGAATTCCCATACTGGAGGCCTGGCGCCACCTGGCCGTCTCTTTCCCCGGCGGTGATGCATTCGAGCTCGCGCCCCAGCTGTATGCACCGCTCTACGCTGTCCACAGGGATGATCTCCCGGGCCCCGTTGTAAAGGGCTGTAGCAATAGTGGATGTTGCCCGCAGCACGTCAATCACCACGACAATAGTGTTGCTGACATCGTACAGGTGCAGCAGGGCAGGGGAAAGCACAGTATACAGGCTCGGTTTACTCATTGTTGCAGGAATTGTTTCCACAGATTTGATTCGGCCGCCTGCCGGATCTTTTCATTACGCAGGGACAGCAGGTTTTTCATATATCGGTGCAGGATGATCTTGTTGACAATTCGCCCGATCATTCCCCACGGGACTTTGTAATAAAACACGTCTATCATGATCGTTCCATTCTGCACCGGACGGAAATAGTGTTCGTGTTTCATTTTTTTGAAAGGGCCGGTCACCTGTTCGTCTGAAAAGTAATCGGGCCTGTTCATGCTGGAAAGTTGCACCTGCATCCTTCGTTTCCGGAAAAGGTGGCGCGCCTCCCACGTTACCGTGTCGTTCTGCTTCATCAGGCCACTAAACACCCCGGAAATGATCCGCTCCCCACTGCCCTGCATCGAGAATTTATGCATGTCCACGCTGCGCGCAAGATCAAAAACCCGGTCCAGCGGCGCAGCAATAAAAGTAGTAAGGTGGATCACCGGCATCAGGCAAATGGGATTTTAACTACCTGCGCACGGAGTTGTTTGTCGCGGACCCTGATAAACACCGGTGTTCCCGTGTTCGCATGATCGACAGAGACATAACCCATGCCGATGGCCTTGTTGAGGCTGGGCGATTGTGTCCCTGAGGTCACATACCCGATCTGGCTGCCGCCTTCATCGCAGATCACGTAATTGTGGCGCGGAATTCCCTTGTCCACCATTTCAAATCCCACCAGTTTGCGCTTCACGCCCTGTTCCTTCTGTTGTTGCAGGATATCCTTGGCGACAAAGTCCTTCGAGAATTTGGTGATCCATCCAAGCCCGGCTTCCAGCGGCGATGTCGTGTCGTCAATATCATTACCATAGAGGCAGTATCCCATTTCCAGCCGCAACGTATCACGCGCCGCAAGACCGATCGGCTTCAGGCCCTGCGGTGCGCCCGCTTCGAAGATGGCGTTCCATATCCTGTCGGCATTGCCTGCTTCATTTTTAAAATAGATCTCAACACCGCCAGCGCCGGTGTAGCCCGTTGCGCTCACCAGTACATTATTCACCCCGGCAAATGTTCCTTTCACAAAAGTGTAATACTTCAGGTTGAGGATATCCATTTCTGTCAGTGGTTGCAGGATCTTCGTGGCATTGGGTCCCTGCACCGCCAGGAGGCAGGTTTCGTCGGAAATATTATGCATTTCCACGTTGCGGTCGTTATGCCTGCTGATCCAGTCCCAGTCCTTTTCAATATTGCTGGCATTCACAACAAGCATGTACACGTTATTTTCTTCGATACAATATACCAGCAGGTCGTCCACGATGCCGCCCTGTTCATTGGGCAGGCAGCTGTACTGTGCTTTCCCGGGCGCCAGCTTTGAAGCATCATTGGTGGTCACCCGCTGGATCAGGTCAAGCGCGTTTTCCCCCTTCAGCATGAATTCCCCCATGTGGCTTACATCGAACACCCCGGCATTCCTTCGAACAGTATGGTGCTCTTCATTAATGCCGGTATAGCTGATCGGCATATTGTAGCCTGCAAACTCCGCCATCTTTGCCCCGAGAGCAATATGCTTTTCAGTAAACGGTGTATTCTTCATCTTTAAAATTTAGGCTGCAAAAATAGAGTACTTGCGTCAGGACGGGAAAATTTAGCATACAACAAGGGGGCTCCGAATAGAGCCCCCGTAATCCCCCGGAGGGGACCAACTTCAACCGAGTTGATTATATTGCTATGTTCATGAAAGGCATGAACAGGAATGCCGCCTCGGGTTCTTTACGATCTACCCTGCCGGTACGCTGGCGCATCTGGTCTTCCGTTCTGCGGATCTCGTTCTCGATCGAATCGCGAACGCGCTTCTGCTCGTCACGGATGCGTTGCAGGGAGTCGGCCGCAGGACTCACAGACTGGTATGTCGATATTACACCTGCCTCTTTCAGGTCCCCGTTTTCACTCATGATGTAATCCACGTTGGTCTTCCATTCAAAGAAATAGTCATCATTCCACTCGTAGTCCACGTTACGACGGTCGCGCCTGTCCCAGCGCCCACGCTCGCGGATGCGTACATGGGTTTCATCCAGCTTGTTTACAGATTCGTCAAAGCGGATCTTCTTCCCCACCGGCACCATGATCTCTACTACCACGCGCTGGCCACGGTACTTGCTGTTCCGGTCTATGGAAATACCGCTTCCCAGGTTGAGCATGCTGTCGGCATAAGATGCGGTAAAGCCTATTTTTTCAGCACGCAGCCGGGCAGTGCGGCGTGTATCGCCGCGGCTGTACTTATGCGTGATCACTGCGTAATTGCTGTCATCGCTTTTGCTGACGCGGATCCTGATATCGGTGATCTTCAGGGAATCTTCGTTGATATCGAAATTGGTTTCGTCTTCCAGAAACCAGATGTCGCCACTGTACCGCACCTCTTCGCCCGGTACCTGCACGATCATTTTGTTTCCCGCCGGCTGTACAATGGCCAGCGTTTCTTCCACCCTGTCCTGGCGGCGTGCATCACGGGCAAGGCTGGTGATCAGGCCCACCATGCAAATGACGCCGATGAACCACAGCCCTGAAAATATATAACCCAGGTAATGTCTTTGTGACCTGACGTTCATGATCCTTCGGATCAGCCAGGTAATGAAGGCGATCAGCGGGATGGCAAAGAAGAAGATCACCGCACCCCAGAAGAAAGTGTACTGCCAGAAACCATTCAAGGCGAAATCAAGCAGGTACTTCTTGGTGGGCCAGAAAGCGGCACCGCCGCCGAATACCAGGACGATGAACGATACGAAAAGACCGAAAGCGATGACGCCCGCAACGAACATGAAGAACGCTTTGAACAATACCCCGATCACATACCCGATGCCCCGTTCTCCGCGCATGGACCGGCCTACGTCAGAAGCTACTGCCTGGCTTTTTGTACCTGCAAATTCACCGGCACGCTGTCCCAGCTGCTGCGCCGAAGTCTTTACCTCTTCACCCCAGTTCTGGATGCGCGTTTTGAAATCGCTCATGCCTTCCTGGACATTCTGCTTGATACGGTTCACGTCCACTTTCTCGCCGCGCATTTCCATCTTCTCATATGTAGATCCGGCTAGCGGCATCACGATCCATAGGATAATATATGCTACGAAGAAGGTGCCTGTGAACGATCCGAAGAAAATATTCGGGAAGTTGAAATACTCGCGGTTAAAAGCAAAGAACAAACCGTTGAGCATGCCGAACAGGATGTTCAGTATCAGCGGGGCTGCAAAGATCAGGCGGATCATCCACGCCGGCTTGTTGAAGTACGCTGCAAGCCCACCCGCAACACCCGCGATGATCCTGTCATCAGGGTTGCGGTAGAACCGCTTTCCCGTGAAGCTGCCAAGCTTTTTTACGGGAAGGATGATCCAAAGCAGGATGTAGATCAGCACACCAAATCCAAAACCTCCAAAGGTGATGATGGCGAACAGCAGGCGCACCACTGCGGGATCTACATTCA
>DASUVB010000092.1:0-2734 GCA_036373835.1 Flavisolibacter sp.
GGAATGTCAGAGAATGCATTGCGCGCTGATTTTTCCAATTTCCAGCTGGCGACGATCACCGGGTTTATCAAGGCAGACTCGGTGCTGTTAAATGGCAGTATGAATGGCAACATCACGTTCATGAACCTGGCAAAACAGCCGCTGTTCACCAGTGACCTCGTGATCAATGACTTCAGCATGCGGCAGGATACCCTCGGCAATATCGCGCTCCAGGTTGAATCTGCGGCCGCCAACAGGTATACCGTGCGCAGGGCTACGCTCACGGGTCGTGGGAATGATGTTTCAGCATCAGGCACCCTGTTCCCGCAGGGCAATGACATGGGGATGAATCTTGACGTGGCGATACGGCAGTTGCAGCTCAATACGCTGGAAGGTGCCATGGCGTCAGCCATCACCAATGCCTCAGGCTACGTGAATGGCAACGTGCGGGTGATCGGCACGCTTGGTAATCCCGACATCGAAGGACAAGTGCGATTCAACGATACCCGTTTTAACCTGACACTGCTGGGCAGCCAGTTTGCCATCAACGATGAAGAATTGCGGGTAACAGAAGATGGATTCGTGTTCCAGAGTTTTTCAATACGGGATTCGGCAAATAACAGCCTCACACTGAACGGAACGGTCGGAACGAGCAATTTTGTGAACTACCGCTTCAACCTGTATGCTACTGCGGATAATTTCCAGATCCTGAATACACCACGACGTCCCAACAGCATTTACTGGGGACGCCTGAACATCAGCTCCGAACTTTTTATTGGTGGGACCGAAGTGCGCCCGCTGGTTGATGGTGCGCTTACCGTGAACGACGGGACCAGCCTGACGGTAGTGATCCCGCAGCGAAACCGCGGCTACGAAGAACGGGAAGGCATCGTGGAATTCGTAGACATGGATGCCACCGTTGACGATTCCCTGTTCAGGCGATACGATTCGCTGAATTATACGTCCGTACTTGGATTTGATGTTACAGCCAACATCGAGATCAGGAAAGAAGCCATTTTTAATATCATTGTTGATGAGGCAAACGGTGACTTCCTGAATGTGCGCGGTGAGGCGCTGCTTTCGGCAGGCGTTGATCCCAGCGGAAAAATCACACTAGTGGGTAATTACCAGCTGGAAGAGGGTGCCTATGAGCTTTCCTTCAGCTTCCTCCGCCGCCGCTTTGAAATAGAAAAAGGAAGCACGATCACGTGGACCGGCACTCCTACTACCGCCAACCTGAATGTAAAGGCGGTGTACATTGCAAACACGGCGCCGATCGACCTGGTAGCAGACCAGATTGAAGCGTCAACTGACGCCATTCGAAATACGTACCAGCAGAAACTTCCGTTTGAAGTACATCTTTCATTGACCGGTGAATTGATGCGGCCCGTGGTTGACTTCGATATCCTGCTCCCCGAAAGCAAGAATTACGGTGTTTCCAACGATATCGTCATCCAGGTACAGTCTCGACTTGCACAGCTGCGCGTTGATGAGGGAGAGATCAACAAGCAGGTCTTCTCGCTCCTGCTGCTGAACCGCTTTGTCGGCGAAGATCCCTTTAACTCCACCACACAGGGATTCAGCGCAGGTACCTATGCGCGGCAGAGCGTGAGCAAGCTGATGACAGAGCAGCTCAACCGTATTGCCGGTGGTTTGATCCAGGGTGTGGACATAGATTTCAATGTCGTCAGCTCTGACGATTACTCTACAGGTGACAAGCGCAGCCGCACAGACCTCAATGTTGGCCTGAGCAAACGCCTGCTGAATGAAAGGCTGATCATCACGGTAGGCAGCAATTTTGAGTTGCAGGGGCAGCAGGCTACCGCACAGCGTAATAACAATATTGCGGGGAATGTGGCAGTAGGCTACCAGTTGAGCAGGGACGGCCGGTACATGATCCGGTTCTTCCGGCGAAATGAATATGTAGGTGTTCTTGATGGCTATATCATTGAGACAGGGCTCGGCTTCAGCCTGAATATTGACTACAATAAATTCCAGGAAGTATTGAAAAGGAGAAAACAACGGGTGGAAACCCAGGGAACTAATTAACGTATAATGAGAGTGATCACAATCTTGCTTTTGCTGTCCGGGTGTTTATTGATGACCGCCTGCAGCACCACAAGGAACCTTCCCGCGGGGGAAAAGCTGTATGTGGGAGCAGACGTTGATCTGAATGGTCCTGACCTGACGGCAAGGCAGAAAAAAACACTGAGAAATGACCTGGAAGGACTCACGCGGCCGCGGCCCAACTCCAGGCTGCTGGGTATCCCGATCAAGCTTTCCTTTTATAACATGTTTTACAAAAGCAAGCCCGGCTCATTTTTTGGAAAGATCCGCGACAAATTTGGCGAACCGCCGGTGCTGGGCAGCCAGTTTGACCTGCAGAAGAATGTGGACCTGCTGGATAATTATCTTGAGAACAAAGGATTTTTCAAAGCGGTCGTGAAGGGCGATACGGTAGTAAAGCGCAAAAAAATGCGCGCGAAATTCGACGTCGAAACAGGTTACCAGTATAAAATAAATGCAGTGCATTTCCCGGCAGATAGTTCGGACCTGTCCACGTACATCAGGAACAGCGCCGCGCAAACGATATTACGCCCCGGTGAAGGATTCGACCTTGACGTGATTAAGGGAGAACGTATCAGGATCGACGCCTTCCTGAAAGAACGCGGCTTTTATTTCTTCAGTCCCGAATACCTGCTGGTGCAGACGGATAGTACCATCGGCGGAAACCTTGTGAACATGCATGTGGTAG
>DASUVB010000093.1:0-2850 GCA_036373835.1 Flavisolibacter sp.
ATTCTTCACACCGGCAGGCTTCGGCACCGAGGTAGGTGAAGGAAAGGAAGTCCGTGAGTTCAAGGGAAAGCAGTACCTGATGGAGCACGCATTATATGCCGATTTCGCGATCGTGAAGGCGTGGAAGGCCGATACCTATGGCAACCTGGTGTTCCGGAAGACCACGCGCAATTTCTCAACCTCGATGGCAAAGGCAGGCATGATCACGATCGCCGAGGTGGAGGAACTGGTGCAACCCGGCGAGCTGGACCCGGACCACATCCACGTGGCCAGCGTGTATGTGCACCGCATCTTCCGCGGAACAGGGTATGAAAAACGTATTGAAAGAAAAACGGTAAGGCTCACCGCCTGATCCATCAACAGATCTTATGGCACTTGACAAATATGGAATCGCCCGGCGCATTGCAAAAGAGCTGCAGGACGGCATGTATGTAAACCTGGGCATCGGCATCCCGACGCTGGTAGCGAATTACATTCCCGAGGGCATGTTCATCATGCTGCAAAGCGAAAATGGCATGCTGGGCATGGGTCCTTACCCGACAGAGGAAGAAATGGACGCGGACCTGATCAACGCAGGAAAGGAAACGGTGACGATCCTCCCCGGCGGCGCGTTTTTCGACAGCGCGGAAAGCTTCGGCATGATCCGCGCGGGCAAGATCGACCTGACGGTGCTCGGCGCCATGGAAGTAAGCGATACCGGCGATATTGCAAACTGGAAGATCCCGGGCAAGATGGTGAAGGGCATGGGCGGCGCCATGGACCTGGTATCCAGCGCCCGCAATATCATCGTCGCCATGATGCATACCAACCCCAAGGGGGAATCCAAGCTGCTGCCCGCGTGCACGCTGCCGCTCACGGGTGTGCGCTGCGTGAAAAAGATTGTGACCGAACTGGGTGTGCTCGATGTTACCGATGAAGGATTCAGGCTTCTCGAGCGTGCGCCCGGCGTGAGTGTTGAGGAAATCAGATCGAAGACTGCCGGCCGTCTGGTAGCACCCGCAGATGTCCCGGAAATGGCGCTGTAATTATTCCACGAGGTTATTCTTCACGGCGAAGAACACCAGGCCCGCTGTGTTCTTGCTGCCGAAGCGCTCCATCAGGCGGTCCTTGATCGCTTCCACGGTGCGGGGACTGACGTCCATCTTCTTCGCGATCTCCTGGGCGGTGAATTCCATGCAGATATATTTCAGCACGTCGCGTTCTTTGTCCGTGAGCGTGATCTCGCTGTTGAGCGAAGGGATAACCTTTTGTTTCGCGTGGGCTTTCTTCAGCAGGATGCGGTTGACGAAATTATTCAGGTAGTATCCTTTTTCGTACACGTCCATGATGGCGCGGCGGATATCCTGGGGCTCTGCGTTCTTCAGCAGGTAGCCATGGGCGCCGTTCTCCATCAGGTGCGATACAAAGCGCTCGTCCTCGTACATGCTCAGGATCACCACGTGGATGTCGGGGTATTTCTGGCTCACTTCCTTGGTGGCTTCAATGCCGTCCTTGCCGGGCATGCGCAGGTCCATCAGGATCACGTCGGGATCGGCCGTGGGAATGCCGTTCAGCAGTTCGGAGCCGTTGTCTGCTTCGAGCACGAACTTGATATTGGTGAACGGCCGCAGCGAAAGGATCACGCCCTTGCGGAAAATTTTATGATCGTCTGCAATTGCCACTTTGATGATTTCCATAGCTCACACGATTATGCCAGGGCTTTCAACGCCATCACCTCGTACGGTTCTTCCTTCGGGATCTCCATCGTGATCTTGTAGTACGTCTGCGACGGATCTTTTTCGAAAAAGATATTTCCCTGGGCGACCTTGAGGCGGCTGCTGATGTTCTTCAGCCCGAGTCCGATATTGCTTTTATTGAGTTTTTCGAAGTCAGCCTGTACAATGCCGCGCCCGTCGTGGTGGATGCGGATCATGCACTGGCCATTGTGCTGGTTCTGTGTCAGGTGTATAAAGGATGAATTGGAATGCTTCAGGATGTTGTTGATCAGCTCCTGGATCACGCGGAAGACGAGCAGCTCGATCTCCGGCTTCAGCCGTTCGCGGTAGTCGTGGAAGCGGCTGCTGGCATTGATGGTGCCGGACCCGCTGATCTTCTGGAAGAGGTCGTTGGTGGCGGATTCCAGGCCGAAATTCTTGAGCGTGGGCGGCATCAGGCTGTGGCTGATGTTGCGGATCAGCTGGATGGTATCGTCCAGGATCTGGCGTGCCTGGAAGATGGACTGTAGCTGTGTGGCCTTGTCCTGGTTGACCAGGTTTTCATTGAGGTACAGTCGTGCGGTAGCCAGCAGGGGACCGGCGTCGTCGTGGAGGTCGGCTGCGATGCGCTGGCGCTCTTCTTCCTGCAGGCGGATCGAGGCATTCAGCAGCACTTTCTGCTGTTCCTGCTCCATCTGCTGGAGGCGCAGCTGGTACTTGATGACGCGGCGCTGGTGGAAGATGATGAACAGAATGAGGCCGATGGTAAGCGCCAGCATCCCAAGGGTCCCCAAGAAGAGAACCAGGGAAATTCCAGGCTGGGTGGCTTGCAAAAGGTACATTCCGGGTTAGTTTAAAGTGTACAACGGTTGCCGCGTTTGCGGCTTATTGGCGGTGTTTCTTACATGGATCAGGATTGCAACTGTGAACAGAATATTTTTCAATATGGAAAATATATTGGTAAAAACCCAGTACTTGGCGACTTCCCTACTCGGCAGCTGGCTTGCATAGATGTAAATAAAGAAGCAGCCTGCCAGATACACCATCATCCCCAAAACTATCCAGAACGAATACCTGTTGTAAACGAACAAGTCGCTGGTATCCTGCATTTGTTCAAAAAGGTAGTAAAAGGAGAATCCTAATATTAAAATAGTCT
>DASUVB010000094.1:0-2136 GCA_036373835.1 Flavisolibacter sp.
GGTCCCCCTGTCGGTAAAAGTGTTCCTTACGGCCCTTGCTATCATTGACGATATTGGGGCCATCCTGGTAATTGCATTCTTCTATACAAAAACGGTACTGTTTACTTACCTGGTCGTTGCCGGCGGGATACTGGCGGCATTGTTTGTACTCGGCAGGTTCCGCGTCAATAACCTGCTGTTCTATATCATACCGGGGATTGTCATGTGGTATTGTTTTTTGAAGTCGGGCGTTCACGCAACCATTGCCGGTGTTCTCCTGGCCTTTGTGATCCCGTTCCATAAGAACGACAATGAAAATATTTCCTACCACCTGCAGCACTTCCTGCACAAGCCGGTGGCATTTTTTATAGTCCCTGTCTTTGCCCTGGTCAACACAGCCATCGTAATACCGGGGAATTTTGGCGGGATCCTTTCTTCTTCCAATTCACTGGGGATCATCATCGGACTTGTTGCGGGCAAGCTGGCGGGTATTTTCGCGTTTCCATTTTTGCTGGTCAAAACAGGACTGGCGCGTTTGCAGGATGGATTGACGTGGAAAAATCTTGTGGGTATCGGGCTCCTGGGCGGCATCGGATTTACAATGTCTATGTTCATCAGCAACCTTGCTTTTACCGATCCCCTGCTCGTCAGCAGCTCGAAGCTTTCCATCCTGGTCGCATCTTCCATTTCCGCAATACTGGGTCTCGTGGTTTTTCTGACGAATAAAAAAGTCGACGAAAACTCATTGTAGTTGAGCAGGCACACCCGGGACTCCGAAGTTCCGGCTGATGCCTGTGCGAACCAGCACCCGTTCATCCTTTACCGTTATCATTGATCATAAAGGCTACTTGTTCCACTGTTAGATTGTTTAGCTTATGCATAAAAAGGGCTATGACCAGATCTTTTATTGTTGTTGCTTTTACGCTTTTGACATGCTTTAGTGCCACGGCACAGATCCCGCTGACAAGTTTGCCCAGTGGAGGTAATAAAAAGGCTGCGGTCAGTGAGCGGGTAGGCCTGACCGATATCAGCATTCACTACGACCGGCCGGCGGTAAAAGGAAGGGAGGGGAAGATCTGGGGCACACTTGTCCCGGTGGACTTTATTGATCCTGGCTTCGGAAGCAGCAAATCGGCGCCCTGGCGGGCCGGCGCTAATGAGAATACAACGATAGAATTCTCACGCCCTGTGAAGATAGAAGGGGAGGCCCTGCCCGCAGGAAAATACGGTTTCTTCATTGCGTACGACCCGAACGAATCCACTTTGATTTTTTCAAAGAATGCCGGATCATGGGGCAGTTATTTTTATGATGAAAGAGAGGATGCACTCCGGGTGAAGGTGAAACCACGTGCGGCAACGACTTCCACCGAGTGGCTGAAGTACGAATTCCTTGAGCAGACAGAAAATGCGGCGACGATTGCATTAACCTGGGAAAAGCTGACGATTCCATTCCGCGTTGAAACAAACTATATCGAGGACCAGCTTGCATCTTTCCGGCAGGAGCTGCGGACAGAAAAGGGATTTATGTGGCAGAGCTGGCAACAGGCCGCCAACTGGTGCCTGCAAAGAAATGTAAACCTGCCCCAGGCGCTGCAATGGGCGGATTCTGCAAGTAGTCCTTCCTTTGGTGGTAACAGGTCATTTATCGCGCACAGCACAAAGGCGCAGATACTGGAAAAACTTGGACGAAAAGAGGAGGCGGCCACCATTATCAAACAGGCATTTGCTATCGCCACGATGAATGAGATCCACCAGTACGGCCGGCAACTTGTCCAGCAAAGGAAAGGGAAGGAGGCGCTGGAGGTGTTCCGGTCAAATTTTGAAAAGAACCCGAATCAATTTACAACACTGGTGGGGCTCGCCCGTGGATATGCTGCCGTGGGCGACTTTCAGACAGCGCTCAAATATGCTGAGCAGGCCTTGCCGATGACGGCCGAGATCAACAACAGGAACAACCTCCAGGCAATGATCGCCCGGCTGAGGGAGGGGAAAGACATTAATTAAAGCAGAGTGCCGAAAAGTTCGGGGAGCGGAGACAGACAAACATCGCGCTCGCTCTGTTTCTCCGCTCTTCTTTTGTGTCCGGGATCGGTCCCGGTAGCTATCGGGACGAACCGATACACCGCTCGGTGTGCCGCCATTCTATCCCGGCGCCTT
>DASUVB010000095.1:0-5297 GCA_036373835.1 Flavisolibacter sp.
ACCAGGCGTTCGTATGCCTGCAGTTGCAGCGGACGTGTTGTGAAGGAAACGTCTTCCACTGTCTTTGCCTTCTGGCTGCGCGACTGGATAAAGACAACTGATGAAATGATGAGCGCCAGGATGGCTATGATCAGCGTGAGCGTGGATTCTTCCATTTGGATTTATTGAGTGGCAAAAATAATATGATCGACGTTACTGAGCGCATGCAGGCTATTGCGGTTGACAGGAATAAAAAAAGTCCCGGATGACCGGGACTCTCTTATAATTTATACTGTTGCTGTTTTCGGCTTTTCTTTTGGCGTTGGCTCAGCCGCTGAAGGTCCGGAACCGATCGCTCTTTTGCCACCCAGGTCAACGAGGATCGGGGCTGCCACGAAGATCGAAGAATACGTACCGGTTACAACACCAATAAGCATCGCAAAGGCAAAGCCCTTCGTTACTTCACCACCTACCAGGAACAGGATCAGGATCGTGAGGAATACCGTCAGCGATGTCATGATCGTTCGGCTCAGCGTATCGTTGATCGCCCTGTTGATGATCGTTTCCTTCGGTGCACCTACCATCTGGCGGGCGTATTCACGGATCCGGTCAAATACGATGACGGTATCGTTCATTGAAAAACCGATCACCGTCAGTACCGCCGCGATAAAATGCTGATCCAGTTCCAGGGGGAATGGCACCACGTTGCGGAGGAACGAGAATACCGCGAGCGTCACCAATACGTCGTGCAGCAATGCCACGATCGTACCCAGTGAATATCTCCAGTCGCGGAAACGGATGAAGATGTACAATGAGATCACCATCAGCGCCCAGAATGTGGCCCACTTGGCACCGGCCTTCAGGTCATCCGATATCGTTGGAAGAACGGTAGTAGATCCTATTTTGTGTTTCTGGTCAAATTGCTGGTAGGTGGTATTTGCGGGCAGGTAAGATTTCAGGCCTTCCAACATCTTCACCTGGACCAGGGAATCGGCTTCGGGCGACGAACTGGTAATCATGTAGGATGTCGTGATATCCAGTCGGCTGTTCGTTCCGATGGTCTTGATCACCGGGCTTTCGCCCATCACCTGGGCGAGGTCCTTCCTGACGCCTTCCACCTTGTTATCGATCCGTTGTCCGAAATCTACAATATAGCTGCGGCCTCCCTTGAATTCCACGCCCTGGTCGAAACCGTTGAAGATTGCGGCAATACCAAGGGCAAGAACAATGAACGAAATCACGTAGGCTACCTTCCTGTATTCAATGAATTTGAAATTCGCGTGCTTGAAGATGCGCCTGGACAGTGGTGTAAAATATTCGAGGTGGCGCTTTTTGTCCGTAAACCATTCCGTCACCCAGCGGCTTACCAGGATTCCGCAGAACAGGGAAAGCAGCAGACCGATGATCTGCGTGGTGGCAAAGCCCTTCACAGGACCGAGACCGAACGAGAAAAGAATGATGGCAGTGAGCAATGTGGTAATGTGGGCATCCAGTACCGGTGGTAGTGAGCGCCGGTAACCATCGTTCACGGCTGCCACATAACTTTTCCCACGGGTCAGCTCCTCCTTGATCCGTTCATAGATGATTACGTTGGTATCTACGGCCATACCGATGGTCAGTACCAGACCTGCAATACCCGGGGCGGTAAGCGTAGCACCAAGCCCCGTCAATATTCCAATAGTGAAAAGTAGGTTTAAAATGAGAGCAATGTTTGCCACCCAACCGCTGGTATTATAGTACACCAGCATCAGCAGGAATATAACGATGAATGAAATGGCAAAGGCCATCATACCACCATTAATGGCATCTTTACCCAGCGTGGCGCCAACTGCCTGCTCCTGTACGATTTTCGCCGGTGCCGGCAGCTTGCCTGACTTCAGGATGTTGGCAAGGTCCTGGGACTCCTCGATGGTAAATGACCCGGATATCTGTGAACGTCCACCGGTAATAGCTTCGCTGGCAACCGGGGCGGAATACACGATATCGTCAAGCACAATGGCGATCGGCCTTTTATCCTGGAAGCTTCCGCGCGTCAGGTTTTCCCACGTACGCGCACCCATGGAATTCATTTCCATGGAAACAGCCGGCTTGCCGAACTGGTCGTACTGGGCGCTTGCACCTGTGATCACTTCACCTTCGATAGGAGCCTTGTCGCTGCCGCCTGTTTTGAGAACAAATAATGGCGCCACCTTCATCGTACGGTTGTTATCGTCGCGGGGTGGAATGCCATATGCAAATCTTGCATCGGGCGGGAAGTGCCTGCGAATGATCTCTGTGTTCAGGATCTCGCGTACATAGGCGGTATCCTTGATATCGACACTCACAATGCCACCCATCATCGGCGCCTTGAAATATTCCCGGATCAGTGAGCGCTTGTTAGCGGCAGTAGTATCCCTGCGGGTTGTATCGTTCACGTCGATGCCTCTGACATAGGCGTCGTAATCGGTGTCGGCGTTCATCAGCGCATTCTGCAGCTCCTCCTGCTTGTATACTTCCCAAAATTGCAGGTTGGCAGAGGATTGCAGGTACTTGCGTACCCGTTCGCGGTCCTGCATGCCAGGCAATTCCACGGTAATGATGTCCCGATCCCTGTCGGGATTGATGTTCGGTTGCGCTACGCCAAACTGGTCGATACGGGTCTGGAGCACGCGGAATGTACGGTCGAAGGCATCATTCGCTTCCTTGCGAATGGCAGATACAACCGTCTGGTCGTCATCGGTGATCTTGATGCGGTCCTGGTTTGCAGTGGCAAACAGGGAAGCCAGCCTGCCATTCGGGTTGAGTGCCTTATATTCCGATGCGAAGAGGCTGATGTAGTCAGCGCTGCTGTTCGCCTTCCTGACATTGGCATTTTCCAAAGCTTTGAGGAAGTTGGGATCTTTCGAATTATTGGCCATGGAGCGCAGCAGCCCGGAAAGTTCCACCTCCATGGTTACGTTGATACCGCCCTGCAGGTCGAGACCCAGGTTCAGTTCCTCCTCCTTGGCTTTCTGGTAACTAACAGCACCTGTAAAGCCATAATGAACGGTTTCTTCCTTGGTGCTGTCGAGAAGTCTTCTTAAGCGGGCTTTGTATACGGAGTCTTTAACGACCGCATTTGCCTTGCCGTAATTGAAGCTCACAAATTGCTGAGCCTTTTTTTCCATCTTCTTTTCATGGTTACGAACCACCCAGGTAAAGGACAATTCATAAACAGAGTACAGGATAAGCAGAATAGTAAAAAAGCGAACCAGGCCTTTCAGTTGCATAAACAAATTAATTTAATCTTCCTGGGTGACTCCGCTGAGGAGGACAGGTGATGGTTTTTTTTAGAGTGGGCAAAGATAGTTTTTTCACCTTAATTTCAGTCCTTAATTATCAGCCTTTTGAACGGTGAAAATCGCCTGTTGACAGGCATTTAGCCTTTTTTTAGCGATTATGAGAAGGAGCCTGTTACCGGTGATGGCAGTTACCGTCGCCGCCGTGATCACTGCCTGTCACCCGCCACGAAAGTTCACAACACCGGCAATGGATGTGAAAACCCGACCTGGATCGTATACGCCTGATGGCCGGCTGGAGCAAATTATGTCTGATCACCTGCCGGGCTTCAGCGAGATCATTGCCCGCGCCCGGGATTACCGTTTGCAGGTGATCTATACGCAGGTCGACAGGCGCGCTGATAATACACCTTTGTTTACTCATCATTATTTCAACGTTGATCCCCATCAATACTTCTATCCCGCGTCCACAGTTAAACTTCCGGTGGCTGTTCTCGCGCTGCAGAAGCTGAAGGAGCTGGACGTGCCGGGGCTGGATCGAAACACGACCATGGTGACCGGGGCTGCTTACAAGGGTCAGACAGCGGTGTATAATGATCCCCAGACAGAACACGGCCGCCCGACGATCGCCAATTATGTACGGAAGATTTTTGCCGTAAGCGATAATGACGCCTTCAACCGGCTATACGAATTTCTCGGCCAGGAGTATGTTAACAACACCCTGCGCCGCATGGGATACGACAGTGTCGAGATCCTGCACCGGCTGCAGGTCTCACTTACTACTGACCAGAACCGGCACACGAACCCCGTGGTTTTTTACGACACCGCCGGCCGCGCGATCTACCGTCAGTCCCTGGTGAAGAGTAACATGCCGTACCGGCTACGTAATACCCTGCTCGGGAATGGATATATGGCGGGAGGCGTGCAGATTGACGAACCCTTCGACTTTTCAATGAAGAACAGGATCACACTGCCTGACCTGCACTCCATGATGATCAGTCTCCTGTTTCCCGACGCAGTTCCGCAGGCACAACGCTTCAACCTTGATCCGGGTGACCGCGCATTCCTGTTGAAGTGCCTCTCCATGAAGCCGCGTGAATCCGTGTTCCCCGATTATTCGACGTATCCAGATGGATATTCGAAGCTGCTGATGTGCGGCGGTGACGGAAGCCTGCCCGACAGCGCCATCCGCATATTCAACAAGGAAGGTGATGCGTATGGCTTCCTGACCGACGTGGCGTACATAGCAGATTTTAAAAACAACATCGAATTCTTTTTAAGCGCGACGATCTACTGCAATAGTGACGGAATTTTCAATGATGACAGATACGACTATAAAACCATCGGCCTCCCGTTCCTGAAGGCCCTGGGACTTGCCGTGTATGACCATGAACGAAAACGGAAGCGAAAACATGCGCCCGACCTGGCTTCGTTCAACGTACACGATCAGCCGTAGAGTGTTACATTTGCCCTTTTGACAAACGATTGGCATGCTGTTATCAACCTTACTTACCCGTTTCAATGAACCAGAAACCCTTAGGATGGCAAAGCTGGGTCGTGAGCTCCGCGCAAAGGGTATCGACATCGTGGACCTGTCGCTCGGTGAACCCGATTTCGATACGCCGGAACATATCCGTGAAGCAGCGAAGAAGGCCATCGACGAAAACTGGAGCCATTACACGCCCGTGGCCGGTTTTCTCGACCTGCGCGAGGCCGTGTGTCAGAAGTTTCAACGAGATAACGGCCTTGTGTACAGCCCCGAAAACATCATAGTTTCTACGGGTGCCAAACAGAGCCTGGCTAACGCCATTCTCAGTATCGTGGATACGGATGATGAAGTTCTGATCCCCACGCCTTTCTGGGTGACCTATGCGGCGCTGGTGCAGCTTGCCGGGGGAAAGGTCCGGCTGATCCAGACGGAACTGTCGCAGGGATACAAGATCACCCCGCAGCAACTGGAGTCCGCCATTACGCCGGACACAAGGTTGTTCATTTTCTCATCTCCCTGTAATCCGAGCGGTGCCGTTTATTCAGGCGCAGAGTTAAACGAGCTTGCTGCTG
>DASUVB010000096.1:0-3345 GCA_036373835.1 Flavisolibacter sp.
CAACGGCTACGATGATTCCTACCAGGTAGGGAATTATTCTGATCGCAACTTCAAAACCCTCTTTGGCCCCGTCGATGAAAGCCTCAAACACGTTGATCCGTTTAAACAGTGCCAGGGTGATAAATGAAACAATGATCCCGAACAGGATTACATTGCTGAGCACTTTTGTCGTTATGTTGATCTGGTCCGGCGGCAGCTTGGAGAAATAATACAGCAGGCCAAGGATCACCACGGCAATGCTTCCAAGGTAAATAAGAATGGTTCTCTGCAGCAGGTTGATGCGCTGGTACAGAGCCGCCGCGACAAGTCCGGTCAGTGTTGAAAAGAATGTCGCCAGCAGGATCGGAATGAAAATGTCCGACGGATCTAACGCGCCTGCTTCCTTGCGGTATGCCATGATACTGATGGGCAGGAGCGTCAGGCTGGAGGCATTCAACACCAGGAACATGATCTGCGCGTTGGAAGCTGTTTCCTTGTCAGGATTGATCTCCTGCAACTCTTTCATTGCCTTTAGGCCCATTGGTGTCGCAGCATTATCAAGCCCCAGCATGTTGGCCGAAAAATTCATCAGGATCGATCCATAAGCCGGGTGGTCACGCGGCACCTCGGGAAAAAGCTTGCTAAAGAACGGGCGTACCGCCTTTGCGAAAATGGTGATCATGCCGCCACGCTCGCCGATCTTCATGATGCCCAGCCACAATGCCATAATGCCGATCAGGCCCAGCGCGATCTCCGCAGAGGTTTTTGCACTGTCAAAAGTGGCCGTAACGATCTTCTGGAAAATGTCCACGTCGTTGTAGCCGATCAGCTTTACCAATGCGGCAACAAACGCCATAATAAAGAAGGAAATCCAGACATAATTCAGTGCCATACCGTGGGTTTGGGTGGGGCTGAAGTTAAACACTTCCTTCTGAAATCGGCAACGCCAACTCCTTATCTTTGCGGCTTCGCTGAGGCGAATGGTTTGCAGTTCGCAGTTTGCGGTTTGCGGATCTCACCCTGAGCTTGTCGAAGGGTGAATGGATTTTCGAACGTCGTCTTCGACAGGCTCCCTGGCCGCCATAGGCTTGCCGAAGGCGGCAGACTGCCAGGAACTGTTCGCAGTTCGCGGTTCGCAGCGGTAACTATTAAATAAGTATTTCAGCATGGCTTTACAGGCAGGTATCGTAGGACTTCCGAATGTGGGCAAGTCAACGCTTTTTAATGCGGTGAGCAACAGCGCCAAGGCACAGGCGAGCAATTACCGCTTCTGTACCATTGATCCCAATGTGGGCCTGGTGGATGTTCCCGATGAGCGTCTGACAAAGCTTGCCGAGCTGGTAAAGCCCAACCGCGTTGTTCCCACGCAGATCGAGATCGTTGACATTGCGGGACTGGTGCGCGGTGCCAGCAAGGGCGAAGGTCTTGGTAACAAGTTCCTGGGTAACATCCGCGAAGTAGATGCCGTGATCCACGTGATCCGCTGCTTTGAGGACGAGAATATCCTGCGCGAGGAAGGCGCCATCAACCCGGTATCCGACAAAGAGATCATTGACACCGAGCTGCAGCTGAAGGACATGGAAACCGTCGACAAAAAGATCGCGCGGGTGGAAAAGCAGGCACGTGCCGGCGATGCAAAACTGAAGCACGAACTCGATGTCCTCCTGAAATGCAAATCGCACCTGGAGCAGGGAAAGAGCATACGCTCCCTCGACCTGAACACAGCTGAACTTTCTGAAATAAGCGATCTTTTCCTGCTAACGGCAAAGCCTGTTTTGTATGTGGCCAACGTTGATGAAGCGTCCATGCATACAGGGAACAAATATTCCGACGCACTCCTGGAAGCTGTGAAAGATGAAAGTGCGCAGGTGATCATCATGAATAATTCCATTGAAGCGCAGATCACGGAGCTTGAGTCTGAAGAAGACCGGCTGATGTTCATGGAAGAATACGGTATGAAGGAGCCGGTACTCAACCGTCTGATCCGGTCGGCTTACAAACTTTTGAACCTGCTGACATACTTCACAGCCGGTGTCCAGGAAGTACGCGCCTGGACCATCCACGAGGGCTGGAAAGCGCCGCAGGCCGCCGGTGTGATTCACACAGATTTTGAAAAAGGTTTCATCAAGGCGGAAGTCATCGGCTACGACGACTATATCAAATACGGATCTGAGGCAGCCGCACGCGACGCCGGCAGGCTAAAAATCGAGGGAAGGGAATACGTGGTGAAGGACGGCGATGTGATGCACTTCCGTTTCAACGTGTGATCGTCAGAACAACGCACGGATGGCGGCACGGCCCACATGCACGGTACGCGCGCTGCCGGGTTTCCGTCCTTCATATTGTAGATTCACTTCAATATTATTCAGCAGTCGTTTGGTAAAGTCGATCGTCCATAAATAATTCTGTCCCGGCAGCAGCCCATCGAGAAGAATATATTCCACGCTCGGGTTCTTTGTGGTTGCTCCCGGTTTTTTATACGCGATGTGATTCAGGGTGAACTTTGCCGCCAGGGAACTGTTCTGAAGCACGTTGTATTTCGTTTCAACATTGAGCACATTGGACGTGGCCTGTTCTCCCCCGTATTCAACCTTGTTTTCCTTTTTCTCCAGCCGGTAGCTCCCCTGCAGGCGGAAAACAGTGCCCCTGATAAGTGAAAGCCTTGGCTCGGTGTACAACACATCCAGCTCGTAGTTACGGTTGGCAAACGATGGCGTGTACAGTGCCGACAGGCCTTTTTTGGATGAAACGTCAAAGGTCACCGAGGGGCTGATATTCCAGCGCACCCGCAGTACCCAGTCATTCAGCCTGCGACTTTCATAGCCATATGTCAGCAGGGATTTGCCGGTGTTCTGCAGGTTGCTCAGGTCAATGCCCCATGAGCTGGAGAACCTGTTGAAGGAAAGCGTATTCATGAACGAGGTGATCATGGTCAGCAGCGCCGTGTCCTCGAGGTCGTAACGGAACGGGTTGAAATCGAAGTCAGTCTTCGCGATGGATTTCTTCGCTTTCTGCATCGAAGTCTGCAGGTTGAATCTGGCCAGCAGTTTCCCGGTGGCGGAGGCACCGCTTTTATTGAGCACCGCACGCGGGTTGATCGTAAAGCTGTAGTTCAGCGTTGTATAATTGGCGCGGGTAAATTCATTTGTCGGGATGAACAGCCGGATAAACTTCGCCTGGTCGCGGAAGATAGCGGTCTCGAATTCATTGAGCTGCTGGATGCCGTCATTATTGTAATCGATCCAGGTAAACTCACCCTGGCCCGCCGGCACTTCCAGGTAGGCAAAATCACGTCGTTGCTCCTGCCCTGTGCCAAGGTCATACAAAACATTCCCTGCCAGCAGGCCGCGCCATTCATTTACGAGG
>DASUVB010000097.1:0-5459 GCA_036373835.1 Flavisolibacter sp.
TGTTGTAAACATTATACACGCTGATGACCCATGCACGCTCGCCCTTCTTTTTCTTTTTCATGAATTTCATACCGGCATCCAGGTGGTGGAAATTGTTCATCCGGAAGTTATTCCTGCCATCATACACTTCGATCTCCTCGCCATTATTTCCAAGGTAGACTTCAGTGGGCAGCGTGATCGCCTGGCCCGTGCCGAATACCCAGCTCGCGCTCAGCTCGAACTTATCACTCACCCGGTGCACTACCGAAACTTTGAAATCGTGACGGCGGTCATATTTGTACGGGAATTCCTTTCCGTAATTCAGGTTATCAAACTTCCGGAACGTCTTGCTCCACGTGTATCCCAGCATGCCCGTTGTCTTCCCGACCTTCCGCTGGACAAACAGTTCTGCGCCATAGCTCCATCCCCTGCCGATCTCCACCTTGTCCTCCCAGTTGCTGGTGGCATTGAGGTACGAAGCGCCTTCTGCATACTCGATCACATTGTCCATGGTCTTGTAGTATGTTTCAACGGAAAACTCGTACTTGTCCTGGTGGTTGTAAGCCGCGCCCAGCGCATACTGGTGCGCCTTCTGCGGCGGCACGGTCTTCGTCACCGGCACCCACAGATCAGTCGGAAGCCCGATTCCACTGTTGGTGAGCAGGTGAATGAACTGGTTCATCTGGACATACGATGCCTTTACGCTGACGTCAGGGTGCAACAGGTAACGCACCGATGCGCGCGGTTGTATAGACGTGAAAAATTCATCGTTTACAGAAAAACCCGTCGCGTGCAGGCCGATGTTGGCCTTCAGCTTTGGCGTGATACGGATGTCGTCTTCAACATAGGCATCAAATTCATTCGCCTGGATAAAGCGGTATTTGATGAGGGTATCCTCGTTGAAGCTCTGCGAAGTAACCTTGCTCTGGATCGCGCCGGGCTTGTAATAATGGCGCACCGCGCTGACACCCGCCTTGAAAAAGTGATTCGGCGAGGGCAGGAAGTCAATGTCATAGCGCGCGCTCCAGTCGCTGATGCCGCTGAAGTATTTCAGGAAGAACCGTTCATTAACGCCCTGCCGTTCCATGCGGTCGTCAGCAGCGACGGAAAAATTATAGCGGCTGTAGTGAAAGGTCAGGTTCCCGAACAGCTTGCGGTTGAACTCGTGGTTCCAGCGGCTGACTGCCGTGATGTTGCCCCACTTCAGGTAAGACCTGAACGAATTCTTTTCGGATCCCCAAATGCCGTCGCCGTCATATTTTTCACGTGCGGAGAATTTATCGTCACCGAAGTAACCGCTGAGGTACAGGTGGTCTTTTTTACCCAGGTTGAAATTGATCTTTCCATTCAGGTCGTAAAAAAAATAACCGGCGTCTATCGTTCCGTCCGACTGTGCCCTGATCATCGGACGCATGAAAATATCCAGGTAAGTTCTTCTGCCGCTGAACATATAAGACACGTTTTTCTTTTTGCCGATAGGGCCTTCAAGGGTTAGCCGGGAAGCGATCAGGCCGATGCCGCCCTCCCCATGGAATTCATTGCGGTTGCCTTCCTTCATGCGGATATCGATCACGGAAGACAGCCTGCCGCCGTAGCGTGCGGGAAATCCACCCTTCATCACTTCAACGCTGTGCAATGCGTCGGTATTGAAAACGCTGAAGAAGCCAAAAAGGTGCGATACGTTATATACCGGTACCCCGTCCAGGAGGATCAGGTTCTGGTCAGGACCACCGCCACGCACATAGATGCCCGAAGAACCTTCGCTCCCGGCCTGTACGCCCGGAAGCAGCTGGATCGCCTTCATCACGTCGGATTCGCCCAAAAATGCCGGCAAGGCCTTAATGGTGGCTACGGGCAGGTCAATGGTGCTCATCTGGGTGCGGTTCTGGATGGCTTCCTTTCTCTTTGCCCTGACAACCACTTCTTCCATTTGCCGCGCGTGCTGCAGCTTGATGTTCAGCGTCATGTCTTCCCTGAGGTGCATTTGCTGCGTGTACGTGGCATAGCCCGCAAACGACACGGTAAGCTCGACGGAGTCCGCGGGAATGGTGATCGAATAGAATCCATAATTGTTGGAAGTGGTACCCACTCCCAGGTTTTGCAGGAACACCGACGCACCGAAAAGACGCTCACCGGTCCTTTCATCCGTGATATACCCATTGAGTGTGACCTTTTGTCCAAACCCGGAAAGGCAGGACATGATCACGCCTAATGTGAGCAGCAGTTTCTTCATTTCCATTACAAGCATTTTAATTAAAACGGCGATTTTCCAAAAACCCCTACCTCGCGTTAAAATTTTATGGCAGGGTGTCGACGGCCACCGAATACACAGAAAAGAGGCCGTATCCATTTTTTACATTGGTCCTGATGTTGGCAGGATTCGAAAATGTGGGGCCTTCGGCGGCCAGCACTACCTGGTTCTTGAAATAACGGTAGTGGTCTTCACTGACATTGCGGCGGATGAGGTACGCTTTGAATTCTATGCCACTGGCGGCATCAAAGAACGGCTCAACAGACTGCGCCGAAGCGCTGATCGTGATCTCCTTTTGCTGGCCGTTAAATGACCTGTCATTATAAATGATCTCTTCGTTACCGATACAACTCGTCTGGTCGAACGGCGCAGAAGCCCCCGTATACCGCTCGACTGCAGGGTCGTACGTGTAAACGCACTCGTAACCGCCAAAGACGGTGTGCAGTTCCGTGATATAAAAATTGTCGAAAGCCAACGGATCCTGGAACCTGAAGCGGATATCATTCAGCAGTGTGCCGTCCGTGGTACTCCGGGCGTTCTTAATATTCACCACGGAGGTTGTCGGAACATGTCCCGTTGCAATAGTTTCTGCTTCTACCGGGACAAAACCGGGTGCGCCGGCTATGATCTTATACCTCCTGCCCGCCACCGCCAGGGAGTTATTTGAAACATACATGCGATCAACAGGATCATACTCCAGGCTGTCGATGAACACATTTTCTTCATACAGCAGCACCCATCCATTGGTAACCAGGTTACCCGTATCAGTCACGGGCACACGCACGCTCAGGCTTTTGCCCAGCGCTACGCGGAAGTGCTCTCCCACCGGGACATAGCCATGCAGCACCAGGAGCGACGTATGCGGCGGAATATTGACATCTGCCGTGCGCGTACACCCCGCAAAGGAAAGAACCATGACCACCGCAAAATATATCAGCACACGCTTCATGTTCAGAATTTAAACTGGTAACTGATGGAAGGAACGACAGGGAATACTGCCATGTCCTTGAAAACAATTTTATTATCCAGCGTGTACTCCTTGTACCGGAAAAACGGGTTGAACTTGTTATACGCATTGTATATGCTGATCACCCACGACCGCTGGTATCTTTTTCTTTGCCGGATGAACCGCAGCGATACATCCAGCCGGTGATAGTCCGGCATCCTGAAATTATTCCGGCCATTGTAAATGTCAATATAGCTATATGTGGCCGGATCAAAATAATAGGCAATCGGTAAGGAGATGGCTGTACCGGTGGAATACACCCAGTTGCCACTCAGCTCAAAGCGCGGCGAGGGCTGCCAGATCATCGCTGTCTTCACTTCGTGCCTGCGATCGTATTTGTAGGGAAACGGCCTGCCGTCGTTGATGTTGCTGAACTTCCGTTCACTTCGGCCCAGCGTGTAGCTCAGCAGCCCGGTAACTTTTCCGGTTGTTTTCTGGAACAGCCATTCAATGCCGTAGGTTCGGCCTGATCCTACTTCCACCATGTCCTCCCAATTATCGTATGCATTGGAGAAGCCGGCCCCTTCCGCGTATTCGATAACGTTTTTCAACTTCTTGTAATACATTTCAACCGATGCCTGCAGACCGGAACGGCTATAGAATACACCGGCCGCGTACTGGTGAGACGACTGCGGCGGCACACGGCTGGTTACGGGAAGCCACAGATCAGTAGGCAGGGCCAGGTTGCTGTTGGTCAGCAGGTGAATGAACTGGTTCATGTGACCATAAGATGCCTTTACGCTCCAGTCGTTCGTGAAGCGATACAACCAGTTGATGCGTGGTTGCAGCGCCGTAAATATGGTACCGGTAACACTGAACGCGCTCAGCCGCACCCCCACATTCAGCTTCATTTTATGGGATACGCGAATATCATCTTCCAGGTACAGGTCGTATTCGCCGCTGTACAATGAATGATTGTCCACGCGTGTGTTGACCCGTACAATGGAATCCTTTTCAAAAAAGGTGGAAACCCCTGGCCGGTAGTGGTGTAACGTAGCCGAAAAGCCGCCACGGATGAAGTGTTCAGGCGTTACATAAAAGTCAATATCCCCCTTCACATTCCAGTCGCGGATCCCGGAAAAATATTCCTGGCTCGATTCGCGGACAAGATCCTTGCTTTCCTCCTGCCGTTCTTCTTCCTGCAGGATGTTGAAACGGTAACGGCTGTAGGTAAATGTGAAATTGGAAAACATCCGCCGGCTGAACACGTGGTTCCAGCGGGCCATCGCTGTAATATTACCCCAGGAAAAGCCGGAGTTGTAGGTAAGGTTGTAGGCGGTGGTATCATAAGAAAACCGGTACCGGTCCTTCACCCTGAATTTGTCCTTCCCGGAATACAGGCTGAAATAAATATGATCCTTTGCTCCCAGCGGAAAGTTGGCCTTCGCATTAAAGTCGGCAAAATAAGGTACCACCTCTGTCTCGCTGCCGGCCAGCTTTACGAACGGGAGCAGCAACAGGTCCACGTAGGTCCGCCTGCCTGAGACGAGGAATGAAGACCTGCCTTTCCTGATGGGACCTTCCAGCGTGAGCTTGGAAAACAGCGCACCCAGTCCGCCCTCACCATGGAACTTATTCTTATCCCCCTCTTTCATGTGCACATCAATTACAGATGAAAGACGGCCTCCGTAACTGGCCGGGAAGGCGCTTTTAAGAATATCAACATGATTGACCGCATCAGCGTTGAACACACTGAACATGGCAAAGGCATGTGAAGCATTGTACACCGGGACGCCATCAAGGAGGATCAGGTTCTGGTCGGCGCTTCCGCCACGCACATTAAGTCCCGACGAGCCTTCGTTGCCACCCTGTATGCCCGGAAGCATCTGGAGCGATCTCATAACATCAGCTTCACCAAGAAAGGCAGGCACAGACCTGATAAAAGAGGGCTTCACCTCCACCTTGCCGGAAGTGCGGGTATGCGGACTGCTTTTACCATCTGAGCTGACAACAACGATCTGGCTCTGCGCTACAGTTGTGTCCATACGCACATCCACAAAAACATCCGACTGCAGCCGAACCCTTACTGCATAAGGTGCGTACCCGGTATATGTCACATGAAGCTCAATGGTATCGGGTTCCAGTGTCAGTGAAAAGAAGCCATACGTGTTGGAGGTGGTGCCCCGGTTCCTGCCGGGCAGGTAAACAGATGCGCCAAAGAGCCGTTCGCCACTTTTGCTGTCAGTGATATACCCGCTGATCGTAAATTTTTTTTTTATGGAT
>DASUVB010000098.1:0-8339 GCA_036373835.1 Flavisolibacter sp.
TGGCATCAACTACAGCACGTTAAAACTCCCGGACCTGCAAACCGGGACTTACAGTTCACGCAAGACATTTGAAAAGTTCAAAATGCTCAGCAGGATGACCGCGGCGAACCGCTATCCTGCCTCGAGTACGGCCGTTACCACCAGCTCAACATCAACATCGGCCGTATCAGGGAACCTGGTAAAAAACATCCGGTATACGATCAGCAGGACCCAGCCAACCGCAGTATCGGACACTAAAGGATCTCCGACTACACAGGCTTTCAACAGCGGCGCCATTGTTTGCTCTACCACACCGACAACCATGTTCGAACAGATCTCGTCGCTGCTTATCGGCGGCATGCTGGATCCGAATGCGACAGTGTTGCAGCCTGGAAAGCTGTTCCGGGTGACGGATGTGGTGAATGGAGTTTTTGCACCCCAAAGCGTTTCGCGGAAGCCGGGTTTTTTTACAATCAATATTCAAAACCAGTCAGGCCAGGTATCGGTTCCTGTCGGCAATATGAACGATAACACGCAGGTGCTGAACGCCATCAATACACTGCGCAACCAGGCAAGCAGTTCGCTGGTCAATACTGATTTTACCTATGCATCTTTTGAATTCGAATCCTCGTCCCAGTTTGCATTACAGTATAATGTAAATGCGGGCGTGAATCTTGCCGCCCTGATCGAGATACCCGCCACCGTGGCAAACAATACGGAGTTCAGCCTGTCCGCACAGAACAGCCTGAATATGGCCATGGTGCATGTACTGCAACCGATGTATACGATCAGCGTGGGTGGCGAGGGTCCGCAGTCAACCATCCAGGGCACTATTCCGTCTGACCTGTTATGCGTCAGCGATGTCATATACGGAAGGATGGCATTTTTCTACACCGTCACATCACTTTCGCAGGTCGAAGCCAAAGCAGCCATCGAGAACATCATCTCTGTTGGGCTTGATGAAAGCCTCAGCCTTGCAGACGCACAGACGAAGCTTTCGACAAATGCAAAACTCGTCCTCAGCACCAGTGGCGTGTTTGCCCGTGTGATCGGCGGCAGCGCCACCAATGCGGTAAAGGTTACATCACTGAGTGGTATCCGCCAGTACATCGCAGAACTGGAACCCACTGTGGGTGCAGCCAATGCGTACCCGCTGAGTTTTAACCTGCGGTTCGCGGACAATTCACCGGCCTTCATGACCGGCGTAACCAGCTATTCCGACAAGGAATGTATCCGGGCAAAGCAGTTGAAAGTGACGCTGCATGAGATCAGGCCCACAAAGGTCTTCGACTTCGGCGATGAAGAGATCTTCGGCAGTGTAACCGTTAGCAACATTGGCACCCGCATCGACGGCAATGCAGCTCTCTGGTCAAAGGGCAGCAGCGAATGGGTGACAGGTAAACAGAATATCCCGATTACAGGCGTTGGAACCCCGCACGTGCTGTTCAACCTGCCGATAACGTTGCCTACGGGTGTAACGTTCACGATCAATGTAAGGGACCGGATCATGTCCGATGCAGAGATACTTGGCGCGAATGAAACGGATAAGAGCCGGGGCTATGCCCAATACAGCCCGAGTTCTCAATTGTCGGTACCGTTTTCCGACATTCTCAATGCGGGCGGAACACTGACCAAGGTCTTCACCGTTGCAGAGAATAATGCCGAGGCACAGGTAAAGATCACGTTCCAGCTGATCACACAGCCAATTCAATAGCCAATCAGATACTTCATAATCAACAACAACCTAAATCGAGCATCATGAAAAAGTTTATTAAGATCGGGCTGCTGTTTTTTGCTGCCATCGATATTTCGATCACTTCTTCCGGGCAGCTCTGCGATCCTTTTGGTACAGGGTCTTCCATCAACCCGCCGTTTGGTTCAGGCAGCAGGACCATGCGCATTTGCATCAATAAGTGCGGCGCATCCACGCCGCCCGAGCTGATTGTTTTTTACTCCAGGAAGCAGGATGACCTCACAAACGTGACGATCAATTCCACCGCGCCTTACGGGCATGGCAGGGCTGCCTTTGTAAAGGAAATTGCCGGCCTGTTCGTGTATGATTACACATTCCCGCACTCAGGTTTCACCACCTTGAATGGAACATCTGAATTCAAGATCGTGGAAATGCCGTCGCGGAACCTGGATAAGTCGACAACCACGGTGTACTACCGCCTCGGTACCCTCGCGCCCCGCAGCAATATGTTATCGAAGACGGCTCCAACGGCATCTTTCCCGATGCCGGATCCGATCACCATCGGTATTGTGGGTGATTCTTATGTAGCTGGAGAAGGTGCGCCCCTGGTAACCGCGCGCACGGCGGGCGGTGCTGTTCTCGCCGGGCTGCAGACGCTTTCCGGCGCTGACCAGGCCCTGATGTGGAACGACAATGATCCGTCAACGACGACGGATATTCCCTGTCACCGTTCCATCAACAGCGGGCACGCGCAGGCAGTGGCGCAATTGCGGCTGAACAATAGAAAGATTGCTTTTGCCGCAAAGTTTGCAGCTTGTTCCGGCGCCAAAACCGGCGACCTGATGTCCCGTCAGCAGGTGGCGAACGGCGTCACCGTGCCAATTCAATTTGACGTGATCCAGAACTGGCTCACGAGCAAAGGCTTCGCCGGCCTCGACATCCTGGTGATGGGTATCGGGGGAAATGACGTAGGTTTTGCGGACCTTGTTTTCGATTACATGATCGTGCCGTTCAGTGATTTCAACAACGACCAGGATGCGCAGCGGAAATATACGAATTCAAGCGACGGGCGTTACCCCTGGACCATACTTTCGCAGAATTACGACGAAGTGCAAAGGGTCATCGGTACGCGGTTCAACGTATGGGAGTACAATGTGATCGCAACCGGTGTGCCCAGTCCCTGCAAAGGACCCATCGGCAATCCATGGTGCGGACAGAATGAGCTCATTGGGAATAATGTAGGAGAGTGCTGGGGACCGATCGAAGGCGATGACCGCCCCGCGGAATTCGAGGACATTCACAACATGATCGCCGTGAAGCTGAACCAGACCTTCCAGGCAGCCGCAACCAGGAACAAGTGGACCTTCGTTACCATGCTGGACCGCGCCGGTAATCATGGGCTCTCGAACTGCGCGGCACCCTATTTCAATACGCTGGGAAAAAGCCAGGCGAACCAGGGCGATGTATTGGGAACCGTTCATCCCAATGCTACAGGGTATGTGCAGATGTATAAAAATCCTGTTTTGAATGCTTTGCAAACCCGTGTGAACGCCATCAACGCCTTCTGGAAATCGTTCGCATCCGATTGTGCTGCCGATGCGAAGGCTGCGGCCATCGCTGCTGCAAAGGAGCGTGCAAAGGCAAAGGCGATCGCAGCGAATTCAACTGCCTCGTATAAGGAATATTTCCAGACCTACCAGCAGTTCAGGAGTATCAAATTCGGGACTTCACTCGACCAGGCGTTGCTGAACTACAAGAACCAGATCAGTTCGGGATCGATCCTGCTTCCTACGGCAGACATCAATGTTACGATCACGGACCAGCTGAAGAATATCAGCTTTACGGATTTCTTCCAGAAGTAGCTTTACTGCAGAGGGAAAAGTGAGAGACCGGCATTGCCGGTCTTTTTGTTACGATGGATTGATCCCGGCGCAAATGCGCTTCATCAAACCAGGACCTTCGTAAATGAACCCGGTCCATATTTCCACAAGCGAAGCGCCGGCATTCAGTTTTTGCTGCGCATCTGCCGCGGTAAATATTCCACCGCTGCCGATGATGGGAATGGTGCCGCTGGTCTTTTGATGGATGTAGCGTATCATTTCAGTGGAACGTTCCTTCAGTGGAAGCCCGCTCAGTCCTCCGTTACCGATCCGCTCAACGCGTTTCGCATCGGTGCGAAGGCTATCCCGTGAAATGGTGGTATTGGTGGCTACAATGCCATCAAGATGAATTTCCATTGCCAGTGCGATCACGTCATCCACCTGGCCTGGGGTGAGATCAGGAGCAATTTTCAGCAGTACCGGGCGCGGGACCGGTATCTTTCGGTTGTGGGCCTGCAGGTTCATCAGGATCTGACCCAGTGCGTCCTTATCCTGCAACTGCCGAAGACCTGGCGTGTTCGGGGAACTGACATTCACCACAAAGAAGTCGACAAAAGGATGCAACGCGAGGAAGCACTTCTCGTAGTCTTTCCAAGCTTCTTCATTCGGCGTGGACTTATTTTTTCCGATGTTGCCGCCAACCAGCATGGGGTGTGACTGGCCGTCCTGCTGCTTTTTCCAGGCGCGTAATCTTTCCACGATTTTATCTACGCCATCATTATTGAATCCCATCCGGTTGATGAGCGCATGATCTTTCGGCAGGCGGAACAGCCGCGGCTTTTCATTGCCCGCCTGTGCTTTTGGAGTGACTGTCCCGATCTCCACGAAGCCGAAACCTAATGCATGTAGTTCGCGCAGGTAATTGGCGTTCTTATCAAAACCGGCGCCCATCCCAACAGGGTTGCGAAAATTCAGACCGAAAAGAGACACCGGCTTTTCCCGGGGCAGGAACCACCGGCGTACCAGGCGCTCCATGAAACCAATTGAACAAGCCAGTTTCAGCACATTCATGGCGATCGAATGCGCGGTTTCCGGCCCAAAAAGAAACAGGATGCTTCGCAGGATCTGGTACATTGGCGGTGCGAATATATCCACAGGAATCCGCATAATAGTTGTTGATGCAACTATTGCCGGATTTTGTAATTTAGCAGTAATTCACAGTTATGCAGGAAGCTTATATCGTAGCGGGTTACCGGACAGCGGTAGCGAAAGCCAAAAGAGGTGGATTCAGGTTCTACAGGCCTGATGACCTGGCCATTGATCTTATCAGCGGCCTGCTGGCCTCTGTTCCGCAGCTTGACAAGAAACTCGTGGATGATGTCATCGTGGGAAACGCGGTTCCGGAAGCGGAGCAGGGTCTCCAGGTAGGAAGGATTATCGCCGCCAGGGCGGTTGGCTTTGACACGCCGGGGATGACCGTGAACCGTTACTGTGCTTCTGGTCTGGAAACGATTGCAATCGCGACAGCTAAAATCCGCATGGGAATGGCTGATGTGATCATTGCCGGCGGTACAGAAAGTATGAGCCTGGTGCCGACCGCCGGTTGGAAAACGGTTCCTGCCTATTCCATTGCTAAGGAGGAACCTGATTACTACCTGAGCATGGGCCTTACTGCCGAAGCGGTAGCAAAAGAATACAACGTTACACGCGAGGCACAGGACGAATTTTCATATCACTCGCACCAGAAGGCATTGCGAGCGATTGAGAAAGGGTATTTCAGGGATGGCATCCGGCCTGTTGAAGTTGAGGAAACATACCTGGACCAGAAGGGCAAAAAACAAAAGCGAACTTTTACCGTCGATACAGATGAAGGTCCCCGTGCAGACACTTCCCTGGAAGTTCTGTCAAAACTGAAGCCCGCTTTTGCCGCAGGCGGTATGGTCACTGCGGGAAACTCTTCGCAAACCAGTGACGGCGCGGCCTTCGTCATCGTCATGAGCGAAAAAATGATGCAGTCGCTCGGGCTCACCCCCATCGGGAGACTGGTTGCCTGCGCATCAGCGGGTGTGCACCCGAGGATCATGGGGATCGGTCCGGTGGCAGCCATTCCAAAAGTGCTGAAGCAGTCAGGGATGAACCTGGGTACTATTGACCTTATTGAACTGAACGAAGCCTTTGCGTCCCAGGCGATCGCCGTGATCCGCGAGGCGGGCCTCGACCCGGAACGCGTCAACATCAATGGCGGGGCCATTGCGCTGGGCCATCCGCTGGGTTGTACCGGCGCAAAGCTGACCATACAGGTGCTCCACGATATGAAACGCCTGGGCAAAAAATATGGGATGGTTACGGCGTGCGTCGGCGGCGGCCAGGGCATTGCAGGCATTATCGAAAACCTGTAATTCCAACACCCGGATTGGCCAGGAATATATTGGCTGGTCCTTCTTTTAATGACGGAAATATCTTATATTGACTTTCCACCAACGCCTGATTTGTGAACCATCCTTCCACGAAGATCCTTTGTATTGATGACGACAGTGATGATTGCATTTTCCTGAGTGAATCGCTTGCCGCAAACGACTCGGGGGCAGCGCTCGTGTGCGCGCACGGCGCAGAAGAGGCCATTCATTATCTGGCCACTGCGGATGAACTGCCGGCGCTGATCGTACTTGACCTGAATATGCCTAAATGGGATGGTAAAAAAACCCTTGCCTACCTGAAATCACATCCTGGTTTTTCAAGCATACCCGTCGTGATCCTGTCGACGTCCGAAAACAGCGCTGACAGGGAGATCTGCAGTCGCCTCGGGGCCATTTCCTACATGAAAAAGCCATTTCATTTCAGCGAGTACCGCTCGATTATTCAAAGTTTTATGCCTTTCCTGCGAACTGAGCAGGCCTGAAATATGGAGTTGATCAAAGTTGTTTTATATGCCGAGGACGATCCCGATGATCGTACGTGGGTGAGCGAAGCCTGCAAGGCCCTGAACGTGGAAGTAAGGATCGAATTCCTGGATAACGGGAAACATGTGTTCCAGTATCTCAGCAGCTGCAAACCGGCAGCAATGCCGTCCCTCATCGTGCTGGACCTGAATATGCCGGAACTCGATGGACGACAGACACTCCAGAAGATACGGGAGCACCCGAATTACAGGCATATCCCGGTAGCTATCGTCACCACATCTTCCAACGCCATAGACCGCGAGGTCTGCAACCGCCTCGGGGCTAACCTGTTCCTGACGAAGCCCGATTCGCATACGCAGTGGCAGCAGATCGTCCGCGAGCTGGAGCCCTTCATTGGTAACTGAAGTGCCGCAACTTCGTTTCATTGGCGTATTTTGCCGGCGAAATCATGTTCTTGCAACGGCATCCTGTCATACAAAGTTTCCGGTTGGTCATGGTCCTGGCAGTCTATGCATGCAGTTTTATGCCTGTGTCCTACCTGCACGACCTGGTTGCGGATCATAAGGATGCTGTTTTGTGTGACCACCCGGTGCAGGCTACCCACTGTGTGCACCAGCAGGATTACCACTGCGATATTCACAAGCTCGTTGTATCCTCAGTTTATTGCTACGACATTCCCGTGTATTCGTTTGAGTTGGCGGGGGATGGAGGGCTGATAACAAGCGATCGAATTCCCCAAGCCGATTTTGCTTTTGTAAAGGCCGAAGAAAGCCGCGGTCCCCCGGTGCTGTAACCGCAGGCATTTTTTCTTCACTTTATTAAAACAGCAATGAAACAAATCATACTTATCGTGGTTGCCTGCCTGCACGTTTCCGTAGCAGGTGCCCAGGCAAAGAACCGGACTCAGATCTCCGGTGTCATTACAGACATGCAGACAGGCCAGCCGCTGGCAGGCGCGTACATTACAATCTCTGATACGAAGGCCGGCACCATCAGCGACAGTACCGGCGCATATCTACTGAAAAATGTGCCCGTTGGGCACACCATCATCGAGGTATCCTTTTACGGCTACCGCACTATCGTGGAGCACATTGATATCACAGGCGATGTTGTAAGAAATTTCGCACTCAGCTCCGCTATCATCATCAACGAAGGCATTACGATCACCGGCGTTGCGGGTGCTACCAGCATCCGGCGGGCACCGATCTCCATCAGCCGCGTCGACAAGGGCACACTGCTGGCAACGTCTTCCACCAATATCATAGATGCCCTGAGCCGGCAACCAGGCGTCAGCCAGCTTACTACTGGTCCTGCTATCTCGAAGCCGGTGATCCGCGGGCTGGGTTATAACCGCCTGGTGGTGATCAATGACGGCATACGGCAGGAAGGCCAGCAATGGGGCGATGAACATGGCATCGAAATAGACGAGAACAGCGTTTCCCGTGTGGAAGTGCTGCGCGGGCCTGCCTCCATCATCTACGGGAGTGATGCCATCGCGGGGGTCATCAATATCATTACCACCACACCACTTCCTGATGGAACACTGAGAGGAAATATCCTGTCGTCTTATCAGACCAATCACCGCCAGCGCTCCCTGTTCGCGAACCTGGGTGGGAACAGCCAGGGCTTTAACTGGAACATCTGGGGCGACTACAAAGCGGCTGCAGACTACAAAAACAGGTATGACGGCCGCGTTTTCAATTCAAAATTCAATGAAAAGAATTTTGGAGGATACGCCGGGTACAATGGCGCGTGGGGCTTTACGCATTTTATTGTCAGCAGGTTCAACCAGCGCGTCGGTGTGATCGAGGGAGAACGGGATGCTGTTTCGGGACGGTTCATCAAATTGCTGCCGGGTGGCCAGGAAGCGGAAGCTACAGATGATGATTTCAAATCAATCACTCCCGGTGTGCCGTACCAGCATGTGCAGCACCTCAAAATTATTAC
>DASUVB010000099.1:0-2296 GCA_036373835.1 Flavisolibacter sp.
CAATGGCACAGATCCTTTTAAAACATTGTCGCCACGCATTTCCTTCAGTTATGTGCTGGCTGACCGCTGGACTGCAAATGCTGCAGCAGGCCGTTATTTCAAGCTCCCACCGTACACCATCCTGGGTTTTGCGGATAACAATGGTGTGCTGGTGAATAAATCTGCCGGTTACCTGCGCAGCGATCACATGGCTGCTGGTCTTGAATTCCTCCCCAACAGCGCCCTGCGCTTTACGGTCGAGGGTTTTTATAAGTGGTACCACAATGTGCCGCTGTCCGTGCGCAATGGCATTTCGCTGTCGAACCTGGGCGCCGATTTTAATGTGCTGGGTAATGAAGCGGTCACCACCAACGGGAGGGGACGTGCTTATGGTCTTGAGTTTTTTGCACAGCAGAAGCTCACCGACCGGTTTTTTGGCATCCTTTCCTATACTTTTTACCGGTCGGAGTACGACGGGCGTGATGGCAGGTTTATTCCCGGCAGCTGGGATAACCGTCACCTGTTAAGTGCCACCATGGGCTACAAGCTGCCGCGCAACTGGGAGATCGGCCTGAAGTTCCGCTACCAGGGCGGGGCACCTTACACGCCTTTTGACGAAGTGGCCTCACAGCTGAATTACCTGTCTCGCGGGCAGGGCATCCCGGACTACACCAGGCTGAATACGCTCCGCCTGGGCAGCTTTCATTCCAGCGACATCCGCATTGATAAAAAATGGAATTTCCGGAGTGCAACCATCGACATCTTCCTGGATGTGACCAACTGGTACCTTGCAAAAAGTCCGGAGCCGGACAGCTATACGTTCAGGCGCAATGCGGATAATACCGGATTCGCCACAACCGATGGCCAGCCCATTAAAGCCGATGGCAGCAACGCCATACCGGTACGGCTGGTGAACAGCGATGCGTCGGTGACACCATCCATTGGCTTTATCATCGAGTTTTAAGCAGGTGGAACTTTCCAGAGTTTTCGCGGTGCTGGCTTAAAAGTGCCTCAGGCAGCCCCCGGTTTTGTCTTAAACACCCCCTGTCCAAATTTTATGAACCACCTACATTTGAACAATGTGGGTTGGCTGATGGATGGCTTTTAAATGGCTGGCGGGACATAACATGAACGCAAAAAAATAACAAAATGGGCAGGCTGATCATGTGGAATATCATCACGCTGGATGGATATTTCGAAGGCGAAAAGAACTGGGAACTCCCCTTTCACGACATCGTATGGGGACCGGAAATGGAGCGCTTCTGCATTGAACAATTAAGTACCACCAGCTACCTGGTATTTGGCCGCGTCACCTTCGAAGGGATGGCCGCCTACTGGAAAACCGAGCAGGGCGTGATTGCCGGTTTCATGAACCAGTTGCCCAAGGTGGTATGCTCCACGACGCTGGAGACTGCTGACTGGAATAACTCCATTTTAATTAAAGAAAATGTGGCGGATGAAATTGGCAGGCTAAAGGCCAGCAGCGAAAAAGACCTGTATGTATTTGGAAGCGCTATCCTGTCTGAAACACTGATCAGGGAAAATCTCTTTGATGAATACAGGATCTGCGTGGCTCCCGTAGTTGCCGGTAAGGGAAGGCCGCTGTTCGCAAAAGGCTTGCCGGGGCGACAACTTTCCTTGGTTTCTTCGCAGCCCTTATCAACCGGCGGGGTCATCCTGTCATACAAACCCGTGCGGTAAGCTAATCATCTGACAAACCCCCCACCTCTTCCGGGTAGCCTGGTGCACGCAGGATCTTTGGCAGGCGAACCGTATTGTTCCTGGTTGTGGCTCCTGTTGAAATAGCTATCTTAGGGGCTCCGGCTTTGGCAAAGAAAACGTGACGGGAAGCGTCGATTGGGCCAGGTCCGTTATACCTATGGTTTTATATTTTCTGAGAATAAGCAGCATCCTTCTTACATGTCTCCTGGTAGCTGGAAGTTACGCCCGCGCACAACAGGCAACAGGCAGTGCCGGGACTACAATAAAAAATGATTCCACCGCGTCCGGCCTTGGGGTAATCGTGATGCGGACGGAAATTTCAAAGAATATTCCACAAGTTAAAGGCCCGGTAAGTGATTACGGGAATGTCTTAACGAAAGAACAGATAGCAGAAATAGATTCCCTGGTACGCAGCATATGGGCTGAAACGAAGAACGAAATTTATGTCAGCATCCTGGATTCGTCAATGACCAATACCAGCGATTTGCCGGATTTTGCGGAGTACATGTATTTTTCGTGGCCTTACATCAGCAGGCAGCGGGGAGTTCTCATAGTCCTTGCACCAGCCATAAGGCGTGTCCGGATCGTTACCGGC